>NZ_LR736289.1:0-229296 GCF_902652675.1 Bartonella refiksaydamii | reverse complement strand
AACGACACGTGAGTGTGCACAGCTTTTTAGTGTATCCACAACAACGATTCGCAATAGGGGGCTTCAGGGATTATTTCTAGAGCCATATAAGCTAGGTAGAGCAGTGAGGTGGAGAAAGAAAGAGATTTTGGCACTCACTCCAAAGAAAAATAAGGAGCAAATAGGAGTAAATTAGATAAAGTTGTATAAACCGTAAAAGGTGGTCTAAAAATGGTTGTTTGAAGAAAAAATCTATATATTTCAATATATTAAAAACAAAAAGCGGTGCCCAGACGCGGATTCGAACCACGGACACGCGGATTTTCAGTCCGCTGCTCTACCAACTGAGCTATCTGGGCACGTCTCACAAAACACGTGAAACGTGTGCGGTTATAACATTAAAATTCTCTCTGTCCAGTCATCAAAAGAAAAATAATTGATTTTTTATAAGTTTATCTCCCTGACTCTAAGAAATTGTAATTATTCTTTCCATAAAATACACTTGATAGGTATATTGCGATACGTTAGTGTATGATCATCAGGATGCTGTCTTATCGTGGTGGTGGCGCGAGGGTTTTTTTTAAGAATCAATCTAGCAGCATGATTAAGGGGGTATTTTTGAAAGGTTTCCGCGTATTTTAAGCGTTCGAACGAAATAAAAAGAAAACATTTTTGATTTTTGTCTAAAAAGACTATTGGCACAGTCTTTATAATAATTCGTTTTTTTTAAAAAAGACTAGCCATATATAAAGGGGAGAAATAATGATAATGTTAAGAAAACCAAGTTATCGTCCAAATAATCCTAATTTTTCTTCAGGCCCTTGTAGCAAGCGACCTGGGTGGACTCCTGAAGTTCTTAAAAATGCATTAGTTGGACGTTCGCATCGCTCTAGAGAAGCAGAACTAAAACTTGCTGAAGTTGTTGATTTAACTCGTGAGATCCTTGAAGTGCCTTCTGAGTACCGTATAGGGATTGTTCCTGCTTCGGATACTGGTGCTGTTGAAATGTCTCTGTGGTCTTTATTAGGTGAACGTGGCGTTGATATAGCGGCATGGGAAAGTTTTGGATCAGGATGGATGGCAGATGTTGTTGAGCAGTTAAAGCTTTCTGATGTACGCTGTTTTGAAGCTCCTTACGGTGAACTACCAGACTTAACACAAATTGACTTTGATCGTGATGTTGTTTTTACATGGAATGGAACAACTTCTGGTGTGCGTATTCCTAATGCAGATTTTATTCCAGAGAAGCGAGCAGGGTTGACAATTTGTGATGCAACATCAGCAGCTTTTGCACACAATCTTGATTTTTCAAAATTAGATGTTGTCACTTTTTCATGGCAAAAAGTTTTAGGAGGGGAGGCAGCACATGGTATGTTGATTTTAAGTCCGCGTGCTGTTGAACGGCTAGAGAGTTATGTTCCATCTTGGCCCATGCCACAAATTTTCTGTATGACAAAAGATAGAAAATTGAACGAAAGTATTTTTAAGGGGGTAACTATCAATACACCTTCTTTGCTGTGTATTGAAGATTTTCTTGATGCATTGAAGTGGGCAAAGTCACAAGGTGGTTTACAGGCATTGAGGGCGCGTGTTGAGAAAAACTTTTCTATACTTGATGCCTTTGTTTGTAAAACACCGTGGTTAGAATATCTAGCAAAGGATCCTCAAGTACGTTCTAATACATCTGTTTGTTTAGATATTGTAGATCCAGTGATTACTGCTTTGGATACTGAAAAACGGGTATCTTTTATAAAGGCGGTAGTGGATCGTCTTGATGAGGAAGGAGTCGCTTATGACATTGGTTCGTATCGAGATGCTCCTCCAGGGCTTCGAATTTGGACAGGTATAACAATTGAGGCTTCTGATCTCGAAATTTTAACACAATGGCTTGAATGGGCATTTCAGGTTGAAAAAGCACGTCTTTAAGGTACTATTTGTCTTGGTTATACTTATTTGCTTTTATTATTATGAAACTGAAAATTTAAGTACCTGAAGACTGGGAAAAAGCTGAAATGAAGAGTCGCACTTGCTCTAATGTTTCGTTATAAGGAAGTATTTTTTTGAATGCTGGTTTTATTTGACGAACACGACGGAGAAAGTTATGGCCAATGTAGTAGTTGTCGGTACACAATGGGGAGATGAAGGCAAAGGTAAAATTGTAGATTGGTTGTCTGAACGAGCAGATATTGTGGTAAGATATCAGGGCGGTCATAATGCAGGTCATACATTGGTTGTTGATGGGGTTAGTTATAAATTATCGCTTCTACCATCTGGTTTAGTTCGTGGGAAGTTATCAATTATAGGTAATGGTGTTGTTGTTGATCCTCATCATTTTGTAGCAGAATTAAAAAAGCTACGTGATCAGGGAGTGAGAATTACACCAGAAATTTTACGTATTGCTGAAAATGCTCCATTGATTCTTTCTTTGCATCGTGATCTTGATGCAAGTCGGGAAAGCGGATTATCTGGTTTAAAAATTGGTACGACAAAGCGTGGTATTGGCCCAGCTTATGAAGATAAGGTGGGACGTCGTGCTATCCGAGTAATGGATTTGGCGGAAGCTGATACGCTTATGGCTAAGATCGAACGACTTTTAGGACATCATAATGCTTTGCGTCGTGGAATAGGTGTTGCAGAGATTGATTCTAAAGCACTTTATGAAGAATTGATGCGAGTAGCGGATGAAATTCTACCCTTTATGGATTGTACGTGGCGTCTTTTAGATGAAAGTTATCGGATGGGAAAACATATTCTTTTTGAAGGTGCACAAGGTGCTTTATTAGATAATGATTTTGGGACTTATCCTTATGTGACGTCATCTAACACAGTTTCTGGACAGGCATGTACTGGTTCAGGTATGGGGCCTAGCTCAATTCATTATGTTTTAGGTATTGCAAAAGCTTATACAACGCGTGTTGGAGAAGGACCATTTCCGACAGAGCAGATAAATGATATCGGCGATTTTTTGGGAATGCATGGACATGAATTTGGCGTTGTAACTGGTCGAAAACGTCGATGTGGTTGGTTTGATGCTGTCTTAGTACGTCAGATGGTAACGGTTTGTGGTGTTCAGGGTATCGCACTGACAAAGCTCGATGTTTTGGATGGTTTGGATGAAATTAAAATCTGTATTGGTTATGAGCTTGATGGTAAAAGAATCGATTATTTACCTTCTTCCATGGGAGCTCAAGCGCGTGTAAATCCTATTTATGAGACATTAGAAGGTTGGAAGGAAGCAACAGCGCATGCGTTGAGCTGGGAGGATTTACCAGTGCAGGCAGTTAGGTATATACGTTATATTGAAGAAATGATCCATACACGGGTGGCTTTGTTATCTACTAGCCCTGAGCGTGAAGATACTATCCTTGTTACTGATCCTTTTGAAAATTAATCATTATTTTGAGATTTTTTCATGTTGTCTCTGTATTTTTGTATAAATAGAAATTTAAGAGCAAGTGAGGGAAAGGTACAAAAGAGCATTGTTTATTTTCCATGTTCACTTTAAACTGCGACGATAGTTGTATCAATATAAATGACAATCAATTTAGAGGGCTAAAAGAAGGGCGTTTTTGTCCTTGCGGCTGGGATTTTTTCTCAGTTTGAGAAAGATTATAAAGGATATGGTAGATTTCGTTGGAATCTTAAAAAAGGCAATGGATGCGCAGAATAATGTTACACCACAAGTGCGCCAGAGAATTTATAAACGAGCTATTGAAACACTAGAACATCAGTTTGTCGCGGCCACAATACCACAAGCGATGGCAGATGAGCAAAGACAGATTTTGCAAAGTGCTATTGCAACTGTTGAAGAAGAATATTTAGCAGTTGAAAAGGAGTTGCTTTCTTCCGTTATTGGATGGAAATCTACAGGTATAGTTGAAGGTTACCAACACACGCAAAGCTCTGTGCTTCCACACGATCATGAGTTTTCAGTTGTGATGATAGAAGGAAGACAGGATAGAGTTACAAATTCAAAAGATAAAGAAGTGTTTGATGAGTCTGTTTCAGGATTGCCAGATGCCGAACCTGTCAATATGGATGCTTATTTGGTTTCTCAGCATATTGACAAGAATACGTTAAAATCTTCACCTTTAGCTTCTACTTCGCAAATAGATAACCTGCATATTGTTTCGCATATTTTTTCTCAAGCTATACGGCGTGCTAATCAGTCTTCGCTGCAAAAGCGTATCGCAATAGGTACTGCTATTGCCGCTAGTTTGGTCACTTTAACCACTGGTATTTGTTTTGTCGGTGGGCGTATATTTGTATCAAATAATGATCAGTTGTCACAGGGGAATGTTCAAGTTTCTCATGTATTACAAAAGGCATTTTCTGTTAATAGAAAATTAACGCAACGCTTATTAGAGGATGGGAGCGAAGTTGATACAGGCTTAGATCAGACGGAAAATTCTTCAAATGAGAAAGAAACCTCAACAGTTGTTACCACAAATTTGCAGTCAACTGGACAAGCAGGTGAGGCCATCTTTTATCAGGCGCGTACAGATTATGATGCAGAAAAAGTGGCAACGGGGAGTGCTCGTTGGACGCTTATAAAAGAATCTCGTGTGAAGGGAGCTCCAGAAGAGTCGATTATACAAGGTGATATAACAATTCCAGATGAGGGGCTATCATTACGGTTGATTTTACGTCGTAATACCGATCTGTCTCTCCCTGCTGCGTATATTATAGATCTTATTTTTAATCTTTCTGATAAATTTTCAGGGGAAACTATAAGCAATGTTCAAACATTAGTTTTTAAGGCCAGTGAACACTCCATTGGGCAAGCTTTAGCTAGGACTGTTGCAGCGAAGATTGGCGATAATTTTTTTCTTATTGCATTGAGCGACAATCATCCATTTCTCGACCGCAATCTACAATTGATGCGAGAATTAGATTGGGTGCGTTTGGTGTTGGCTGATAAAAACGGACGTATAAATGAATTGACCTTTGCAAAAGGGCCAAAAGGTGAATCCATTTTTAATGAAGTTATTGGACAATGGCTTGCACAATCAAATAAGCCGACAGATCTTGATAAAAAAGAATAGAGCATTCACGTGGATGAAGAAAAAAGTCGTCACGAGTCTTGGATAAAAGGATCTATCATTTGAGCTTCAAGAACACGGAGCCAATATATATTGGCTCTCATTTTTTTCAAAAATACGCAAACATGCTAAATTCACATCCGCCTTTGTGGAGTTTATGCCTGATTTTGGGATAAAACAGAAGCTTTGATAGAATGTTGTATTTTTTCAAATGCACGCATTTCAATTTGTCTTACACGTTCCCGACTGATGTGAAATTCACTTGAAAGTTCTTCTAGCGTCAACGGTTCATCGCTTAAACGACGTGCTTTGAATATACGCTTTTCACGCTCATTCAAATTATCCATGGCGCTTGTTAACATAGAACGACGATTTTCCAATTCATTTTGTTCGATCAAAACTTGTTCTTGATTGTCAGAGTGATCCACTAACCAATCCTGCCACTCACCATTTTCACCTTCTTTTGTGCGAAGAGGCGCATTGAGTGAAGTATCACCGCAAAGTCGACGATTCATTGACACAACTTCATCTTCTGTGACATTCAATTTTGTTGAGATCTCTTTAATTTGCTCTGAATTGAGATCGCCATTATCAAAGGCTTGAAGCCTACTTTTTAATTTACGAAGGTTGAAAAACAAGCGCTTTTGATTAGCAGTTGTTCCAATTTTCACCAAGCTCCAAGATCGCAATACATATTCTTGGATTGAAGCTTTAATCCACCATATAGCATAGGTTGCAAGACGAAAACCCCGTTCCGGTTCGAAACGCTTAACAGCTTGCATAAGCCCAATATTTCCTTCTGAAATGACTTCTCCAATGGGCAAGCCGTAACCGCGATATCCCATTGCGATCTTGGCTACAAGACGCAAATGACTAGTCACCAGCCTATGGGCTGCTTTTAGATCATTATGTTTACGATAACGCTGAGCCAGCATATATTCTTCTTTTGGCTCAAGCATAGGAAAATGACGTACCTCCTCTAGATAACGATTCAATCCTCCATCACCTGTGGTCACTGATAGTAGATTCATATGGGCCATATAGCACCCTCCTTTTGCATGAATTCCCTGATAAGGCAAATTCTATTTCCAGACATTATAAATATCTTTCTGATTTTATTCTAGCATAATTTTTAATTTTGTTCAAAAAGAGATATTTTATTGTGAAATCCTGAGAAGACTAAAAGTTTCAATTCATTTTTTTAAAATGATTGATAAGTTCAATCATATCTTGAGGGAGAGGTGAAGAAAAAGACATAATTTCACCTGTAGCGGGATGTTCAAAGGTAAGACTGGTTGCATGGAGAGCTTGTCGGTTGAGTTGATCAATTGCATTTTTAATAATCGGATTGAATGTATTTGATTTTGTTTTAAAAGCATTTCCATAAACAGTATCACCTACGAGTGGGTGTCCGATATGGGCCATATGAACACGAATTTGGTGTGTACGTCCAGTTTCTAGACGACATTCCAGAAGGCTAGCAAAAGATGTTGTATCTGTAAAAGTTCCATATTTTTCTAAGAGAGAAAAATGTGTAATAGCGTGGCGAGCATGGGGGCTTTTGTTATGGACGACAGCTTGCTTCGTTCGGTTATGGGGAGAGCGTCCAAGAGCTGCATCAATTGTCCAAACATTACGGTTAGGAGATCCCCAAATCAAAGCATGATATCGTCGATCTAATGCGCTGGTACGTCCATGGTCAGAAAATTGGGCACTGAGGCTTTTATGAGCCAAGTCATTTTTAGCGACCACCATGACTCCAGTTGTATTTTTATCGAGACGATGCACAATGCCTGGGCGCTTAATACCTCCAACACCAGACAAACTTTCACCACAATGATAGATAAGAGCGTTAACTAATGTTCCACTCCAATTGCCATTGCCAGGATGGACAACGAGACCAGCTGGTTTATTGATGACAATGACGTGATCATCTTCAAAGAGAATGTCCAATGCAATGGCTTCACCGCTAGGTTCTGCATCACGAAGGGTAGGCATCGTCAACTCGATAATTTGGTTAGGTTTTAATTTTGTTTTCGGTTCCTTTATTAATTGACCATCAACTTTAAGATAGCCTTCACGGATGAGAGTCTGCAGACGTGAACGCGACAGCGCATTATGATATTGTTTAGCTAGCCACTGATCGAGACGTTGCCCAAGAGCATCTTCATCCGTTATTTGCTGTGTTATCATACAATCCCTATAAAGCTTTGAATAAGATTCTTTTACCAGTATGAAATTGCTTTGGTATCAAGAAATTCCTTAATTCCCCAGTGACCGCCTTCACGAGCACGCCCAGAAAATTTGACTCCTCCAAAGTAACTACCACTGGGTAATCCATGTCCGTTAACTTCTACCATCCCAGACCGTACTTGTGCAGCAATACGACGACATTTGCCGCGATCTTGCGATTGTATATAGTTTGTAAGACCATATTCGGTGTTATTGGCCAAAGTTATGGCTTCATCTTCTGTATTAAAGGGAATAATCGAGAGGACTGGGCCAAAGATTTCTTCTCGAAAAATACGCATATGGGGTTTCACATCGGCAAAGACTGTTGGGCGCACATAATAACCGCGTTCCATTCCCATTGGTAAACCAGACCCACCTGCGACAAGGGTTGCACCTTCATCAATTCCAGATTGGATAAGATCTTGTATTTTGTCGTATTGTTGTTTTGAAACTACAGGACCAATGTGATTTCCTGCTTGGTGCCCTGGCCCCACTTGTGTTTTTACAGCAATATCTTTGGCTGTTCTGATGGCTTTGTCATAGATAGCTTGTTCCACAAGCATACGTGTTGGTGCATTACAGCTTTGCCCACTATTGTAAAAGCAGTGTTGTACACCACGTTGAATAGCGTCTATATCGGCATCAGCAAAGATGATGTTAGCTCCTTTACCTCCAAGTTCCAGACAGACTCTTTTTAAAGTGTTGCTAGCATTTTTAGAAATATCTTTTCCTGCTCTAGTTGATCCGGTAAAGCTGATCATTTCTAGGTCTGGGTGAGCAGAGAGGTAAGAGCCAATGTTGGCACCATCACCGTTAATTAAATTAAAAACGCCTGCTGGGAGAGCAGCTTCATCTAAAATTTCAGCAAAAAGCATAGCAGAAAGAGGAGCAATTTCAGAGGGTTTTAACACCATAGTGCAGCCAGCCAAAAGAGCTGGGATAACTTTAAGTGTCACTTGGTTCATGGGCCAATTCCATGGTGTAATCAATCCGACGACGCCGATAGGATCATAATGAAGAATCGCTTGCTCATTTCCTTCTATTAAAACATCTTGGAATGAAAATTCTTTATAAGCTTTGATAAAGTTGCGAATATGAGAACTCCCAGTTGCGGTTTGCGCATTGAGCGCCATATCAATAGGTGCTCCCATTTCCATTGAAATGGTTTTTGCCATATCGCCTGAGCGTTTTTCATAGATTTCTAAAATTTTTTCAACAAAACCCAGACGTTCACTAGGTTGGGTTGTTTTCCAAGTTTGAAAAGCTATTTGAGCCGCGTTAATTGCTTTATCTGCGTCTCTTATGCTACCAAGGCTGATGACAGCACAAGCCTCTTCTGTTGATGGATTAATAACATATAGATCGTGAGGAGTGCTTGGATCATCCCACAGACCATTGATATAAAATTTCCGCTTATTCAACATGATTTACTCCCTAATTTCTCTCTATTTTTGTGTTATTAAATTTTTTTCCTATTTGAACCTTTTTAAATAAGGATAACAAGGATAATCTTATCAAAGGTAAAGAAACTGGTTTGTTTTATTACAATGAGATCAAAAAGCTAAAAAAGTGCTTTTTATATTAACTGTTCTTATAAAATGGAAAGAGAACGACTGGCAATTTCATAATTTTTTATTACAGAGTTTTTTTCAAAACAAATGCAGTACAGCTTATAGGCAGTATGAATTTTGCAATTTGCCCAGTATTTGTGGTGAAAATTTTATTAAGAGAAATTATGGCGTTATTTTTTTTATTAAAAGTGACATCCAGCAAAAGGTTATTAACCTTCATACTCTATAGTCTCTATGCATTCTTTTTGAAAAGTTAATTGTTTTTATTGCTATCAGTTTGTTGGGTGTCATGCATAATTCGAAAAAAAAATCTATTTCTACGCCTTCTTTTTCTGATGAGAGTGTACAAGATGTATCAGAAAGCAGTTCATCTACTAAGATTGCAGAGATATTTCCTTACCCAGAAGTATGGAAAAAGGCATTTACTCTCAGACAAAACGTGCGTTTTACACGAACACCAGAAGTTGAAATCTTGCGTCGTCGTATAGAAACAGATCCAGTTTTTGCCAAACGGTTTAAAGTTTTGACCAAGCAAGAGCGAAAAAATTTTACGAATATTATACACTGTGACAAAAAAACAACAAACTCTCCATCGATCAAAAGAGTGGTTAATCCTCAATCGCTAGAGAATAAAGCATCAATTTGCCATTTAACAGTTTTGAAGCAGTTGTCACAGCAAGCTGTTAGTACGCCGCTTAAGGAGGATAAACAGAAGCATAAATTACAAGTAGAAAATGTGGTTCAAAAAACAAAGCCTATTTTTTATCTTTCCGATGACGCATTTTTTGAGTGTGAATCCTTTATATTAGAACAGGCGGACACCAAAACTTCAGGAGAGGACATAACACCGATTGAGTTCATGGGGAATGAAGTCACATCCGATACTACTTCTGTATTCGATGAGTCAATTACAGCTCTTTATCGTGTTCTTGAATGCCGCTTTCCACAGTTTTACGATTCAGCACTATTCGAATCTCCAGAAAAGAATATCCGAGGAATTGAGAAGACTTCCGCTTTGATGCATGTAAAGAGTGATCTTGTTAAAAAGAATCAAAAGCCTCACTCTGAGATCAGTATTGAAAATTCTACTGATACGTTAGGTGATGTAGAACCTACTGATGCAGAGACTCCTACAGCAACTAAAAATGCCAAGAATATTACCGATTGTAGAACAGAAAGTATTGCAAAGAGTTCAGAAGATTTTCCTGCGATAAAACAAAAAGGCAAAGCATTGCGATCTGCTAGCACGTTGTTAGACAATTATAGTTCTGCTTTTATGTCAAACGTTCAATCTTTTGACGATGGCACTTATGAATTTCCTCCGATCAATTTATTGCAGGAACCTATTTTTCATGAAGGTGCGATAATTTCGCAGGAAACATTAGAGCGTGGTGCTGGGCTTTTGGAGAGTGTTTTGGAAGATTTTGGTATTAAGGGTGAAATTATCCATGTTCATCCAGGACCAGTGGTGACAATGTATGAATTTGAGCCTGCTGCTGGAGTAAAGTCATCGCGGGTCATTAATCTTTCCGATGATATTGCTCGTTCGATGTCTGCTATTTCTACACGCGTTGCTGTGATTCCTGGACGCAATGTTATTGGAATTGAGTTACCAAATGCGGTTCGTGAAACAGTTTATTTACGAGAATTAATCCAAACAAGTTCTTTTCGTAAAAGCCAATTTAAACTAGCTCTTGCTTTGGGGAAGGGGATTAATGGTGAGCCTGTCATTGCAGAATTAGCGAAAATGCCTCATTTATTGGTTGCGGGAACAACGGGGTCTGGGAAATCCGTTGCAATTAATACAATGATTTTGTCGATTCTTTATCGAATGACACCAAAGCAGTGCCGTTTGATTATGGTTGACCCTAAAATGTTAGAACTCTCTGTTTATGATGGCATTCCACATCTTTTAACGCCTGTTGTAACAGATCCCAAAAAAGCTGTGACAGCTTTAAAATGGGCGGTCCGTGAAATGGAAGAGCGTTACCGCAAAATGGCTAAATTAGGTGTACGTAATATTGATGGTTTTAACGCGCGCGTTGCACTTGCGGCACAAAAAGGTGAAACGATCATGTGTACTGTGCAATCGGGTTTTGATAAGGAAAGTGGGGAAATGCTTTATCATGAAGAAGCGATGGATCTAACGCAGCTGCCTTATATTGTTGTGATTGTTGATGAGATGGCCGATCTCATGATGGTGGCAGGTAAAGAAATTGAAAATGCCATTCAGCGTTTAGCGCAGATGGCGCGTGCGGCAGGTATTCATCTTATTATGGCAACGCAGCGTCCTTCTGTTGATGTCATTACAGGTACGATTAAAGCGAATTTTCCTACTCGTATTTCTTTTCAAGTAACATCAAAAATTGACAGTCGTACAATTTTGGGAGAACAAGGAGCTGAGACACTTTTGGGACAAGGGGATATGCTCCATATGGCAGGTGGTGGGCGTATTGTACGCGTTCATGGGCCTTTTGTTTCTGACGAAGAAGTTGAATCCATTGTTGCACATCTTAAAATGCAAGGAAAGCCTGATTATTTAGCAACGGTAACGGATAGTGAAGATGATAACAAAGATGTTGAGCTTGCTGATACAGTTGCTGAAGTTTCGACGGCAGAAAGTCTTGGTGAGGATGGTGAAGAACTTTATATGCAAGCTGTAAAAATTGTTATGCGTGATAAAAAATGTTCGACATCTTATATTCAGCGCCGGCTTGCAATTGGTTATAATAAAGCAGCTTCTCTCGTTGAGCGTATGGAAGAAAAAGGCATTGTTGGAGCTGCTAATCATGTTGGGAAACGCGAAATTCTCATCAATGAGGGACAATAATAAGCAAGGTAATTTTAAGGATGCGTGATTTTTAAAATGCCTAATGCTTGCTTTATTTGATGAGAGCCAATGTTGTGTTGTGCTTATTTTCCTACTGTGAAATATTAAAAATATTGAATGAGGAGCAATAAAATAGAAGCGATATTTATTAAGTTTGCTAATGTGCAGTATAGGATGGTACAAGGAAGGGATGGAGAAGTCTTTGTCATTTTTAGATTATCTGGCATGTGAAAAAATTAAACAAGCCTTCATACGGGAAAAGATAGCTTTTGTTCTTTTCGCTGATTGTAAAATATTCTTTAGTTGCATAGTGCGGCGGGCATATAGGAGGGATTCTTTTCTGTCGCAGATATGATGAAAGAAAGGCATTTTTTGGTTAAGTGGAGCATCACGAGATATTTAATGGTGTTCAATTGTACAAGTTTTGTTGCGCTAGATAGTTTAAAGCACTACATTGAACTCTTTGTAATTTCTCTTAGGTAAGCGTTTTTGTTAGAAGCTTTGCAGGAAGGAAATATTTCTCTTTTGGATAGCACAACAATGTCTATTTCCGTTGTTGATGAATATGCAACGTTGTTGGAAGTTTTATCTCATTTTTGTTTTGTGGATGAAACAATCAGATTTTTGCTACAGACAATTAATAATGAGATGCCAATAAAAACTGTTTTACCTATAGTCTAAGTGTTCGTAATTCGCTTAGAAGTAAAATCGTTAAGTTTTTTGGTCTTATACGTGCCATTAAATGCAGATGAGTTGAAGATTATGCAGAAACCTTTTTATTTTACGCCAGAACTTTTGCTACGATATTTCACTTGGAAAATGGATAACAACGGTCGATTTTGTGATGTTCCAAAAGGGTTAGCTGAAATTGTTGGACCTATATTTTTTCTTATTTTAGGATCCTACTTTTATGGATTCGTTAACCAATTTCATGATGAACGGTATCAATTACTTAGTGGTCTTAGTGAAGCAGCCGCGCCTTAGAGCGAATAGGCGGTTTAATGACTTGTTGATGGTTGTCCTCAATACCTTGGTGTTAAATTATCTGCTTGGCCAATTTTTTATGCCAAACAGTGGCTTAAGGGTTTTCGTGATTTGAAGATGCAAGAAAAAGTTCAAGAGAAAAGAGATAAAGAATCGGATACCAAAATGCAGAGTCTTTCAGAGATAGAGCGTTCAGCTTTTCGTGAGATCGCAGAACGATTGCGTGGAGAGTTGCATCCATCTGTAAGATGCGAGCCTTTGGTTAAAGAAACGGCGGTTTTGTTGCCAAGTGCACAGACATTGACGGCAAATGCTATAGAACAAACTCTCATAAAAGAACCAGCAGTGGTTTTATCATTGTTGGATGCAGCGATTAAAAGCGTTTTTTGGTTGGATGGGCAGGGTTTAATTCAATCGGTTAGCAGTGCTGCTTTGGCTTTAACTGGCTATGAAATAAATGAATTACAGGCACAGCCATTATCATCATTATTTACTTTGCAGAGCCAATTTTTAGTTGAAAAATATTTTAAATTGATCCGTACAAAAGGAAAAAATCAGATTTTTAATCGTGAGATAGCTGAGTTGGTGACGAAAAGCCGTAAAAATATAACAGTTTCTATTACGATTGTCCCTTTGGCACGGCAAGACAATTATGCTGTTATATTGCATGATATAACCGGAATAATTCTACCGATAGATAAAAAAGCAGAAGAGAATAAAATAGTTGGAGTTGTTCATGAAATGCGGACGCCTTTGAATGCTCTCATTGGTTTTGCAGAAATTATGAGAGATGGCCGTTTTGGTATGATAGACAATGAGCGTTATCGTGGATATTTACGCGATATTATCTCATCTGGAAAACATATATTATCGTTGGTTAATCAATTACTAGAATGCTCAAAAGCAAATTATTCTAGCTCAAATGATCGGATCAATACGCCTCTTATAGCTGAAGCATTTGATGTGATATCTTGTTTGCGTGCTAGCATGGCTTTTCTTGAAACACAGGCTAATCATAATGGGATTATCATGCGTATTGTTGCTCCAGCTCATGTTCCATTTATTGGGGTGTCACGGCAAATATTGCGGCAAATTGTATGGAATCTTCTTTCCAATGCCATTCGTTTTACACCATCAGGTGGGCAAATTATGATTTATGTTTCTCATGGAAAAAAAGAGCGTGTAAAGATTGCAGTAAGTGATAACGGTATCGGGATGAGTGATGAAGAGATTGTACAGGCACTGCAACCTTATGGTCAGATAGAGCGTAAAGATGGCCGCTCTGGTGATAGCGCTTTTATGGGAACTGGCTTGGGGCTACCGCTGTGTAAGGCAATGGTAGAAGAAAGTGGTGGTCAATTTTTATTATTTTCAAAACCCAATCATGGAACAACTGTGGAAATGTTTTTTCCTGTGTTCCATGAGGCAAACCATCCATAAATTCATTTTTTCTTAGCCAAAAGATCTCTGATTTCTGACAAAAGTTGTTCTTCTAGAGACATCTTCTTAGGGCTTTCCTCTTCTTCTTGTTTTCGGCGTACTTTATTCATAGCTTTAACAAAGAGGAAAAGGACCCAAGCAATAATGAGAAAATTGATAAGTAAAGTTATAAAGTTACCGTAGCTAATGGTTGCTCCAACTGCTTTAGCGGCACTCAGTGTAGCTTGTTTCTCTCCTGCAAGCTGAATAAACATGTTAGAAAAATCAATTCCACCCGTAATAAGTCCAATAATTGGCATAAAAATATCATTAACAATTGAATTGACCAAGCCACCAAAAGCTCCCCCTATAATCACACCAATAGCGAGATCAATCATATTTCCCTTTAGGGCAAATTCTTTGAATTCTTTAAGCATTGCGTTTTCCCCTTTATATAAAAGATATACGATAATTTTAATTATCGCTTTTTATGAAAAAGGAAAGGGCAGTTTTTATTTTCTAAAATATTATATTACAAATACCAAGAATTTTTTCCAAGAATATTATACATGTTTAAAAGTTTAATGAAGGGCTCTGCTTGATTTAACCCAAGGAGTATCTTGTAGAATTCAACGTGACGGAAAACTTTTTTATAAAAGCTGTATCTGTTCTTTTTATAAATAAAATCAGGAAGCTATGATTCATTTATACAATCATTACAAAATCTTTTTGCTAACATATTGAAAAAATCTATTTTATGGGACATTCATTTCTCTTATTTGCAGATGATTTCAATTTTTAATATTTTAACAATTGTGAAAAGGTAAAGAAAGTTTTTAAAAGACAAAAAGGCTCTCATCCTACATAGTGTGCGTAAACATGCATAGCGATTATGTTATGAACTTTCTTGTAGTTATATTACGAATTTTCTTGTAGTAGAAGGGAGGCTCTGATTTGGATGATGGTTCATCTTTATTCGCGATCTTTTGGGTTAAAAGATTGGCATGTGGTGCATTGGATCAATTTTATATTTGGAGAAGGATTGATGAGTTTCTTTCGTTGTATTGGTCGTCCTGCTTTATTTATGTTGGATCCAGAGCATGCGCACTGTTTAGCAATTATTGGACTGAAGAGTGGATTGAACAGTTGTCGAAAGGTCGTTGATAAACGTTTGTCTGTGACTGTTGCGGATCTTAAGTTTGAAAATTTTGTTGGTCTTGCTGCGGGTTTTGATAAGAATGCAGAGGTTGTCGATGCTATTTTTCGTTTAGGATTTGGTTTTACTGAAGTTGGTACAGTTACACCAAGGCCTCAGGTTGGAAATCCTAAACCGCGACTTTTTCGCTTAAGAGAAGATGAAGCGATTATTAATAGAATGGGCTTTAATAATGATGGACATCAAGTTGTTTACAACAGATTGCGTGCGCGTAAAAAAACTGGTGTTGTAGGAGTCAACATTGGAGCCAATAAGGATACGGTCGATAAGATTGATGATTATACTGTTGGTATTGCTCATTTTTATGATGTTGCTGATTATTTTACGGTTAATATTTCTTCTCCTAATACACCAGGTTTACGTGATTTACAGGCCCGTGACAGTTTGCATCTTTTGTTGAATGCGGTTTCACAAGCGCGAAAAGAGCAAGAGAACAAGCATGGATTCTCCATTCCCATTTTTTTAAAAATTGCTCCCGATTTATCAGAGAAAGAATTAGATGATGTTGCTGAAGAAATAAAACTTTCTGATTTTAATGGACTGATTGTTTCTAATACAACTCTTGCACGCCAAGGTCTTAGCAATAGTCACCTCAGTAATGAAGAGGGTGGGCTTTCTGGACGTCCACTTTTTGAGCGCTCTACCATTGTACTTGCAAAAATGCGTCAAAAATTAGGAAAGGAGATTGCCATTATTGGTGTTGGCGGTGTAAAGGATGCACAAACCGCTTTGGAAAAAGTAAAAGCTGGCGCAGATTTAATTCAATTATATAGTGGGATGGTTTATGAAGGTCCAAATCTTGCCATAACTATTCTGCAAGAGATTTTGCAGATGATGCAACAAGACGGTGTTGATGCCATAAAAACCTATCGTGATCACCGTGTTGAATATTGGGCAAAACGTGCGCTCCCTTTATGACAAAACTATTTTTTCTTGATAAAAAGTACAGGATTTTTTTAAAGGGGCTTGCAAACTCTTCTGATCTTCCTTATGTCACACAGACAGAGAATTAAATGTTTACGAAATAGTAAACAGTTATGGTACATTTATTTTTATGCGGTTGTAGCTCAGTTGGTTAGAGCGCTGGTTTGTGGCACCAGAGGTCGTAGGTTCAAATCCCACCAACCGTACCATTTATCTTGTTACAACTTTTCTAATTCTTATTTAGTGCGATTTTTGCTGTGGTTAAAAGCCGCAGTTATCGGGCTTTTTTGCGTGTGAGCCGTCACGGAGCAGAGACCTTGCGCGGATGATTTTTCTCAAATTTTGCCCAAAACGGAATGATACGATCAATAATCGCTTGAAATATAAACGGGTTAACTAAATCTATGATTCTGATTGCAATTGCAACAATAAATATCTCTATCAGTATATTTATATACTTTTAGTATATTTTGTAAACCAAGAGAATCTTATTCGACTTTCATTATTATTGTTCATAATATAAACTATAAAGTTTAAATAAATAAAATAAGTAAGCATAAATTTACTAAAATATGCCATATTTTTGACATATTATCTTTGACTTTGTAACTCTATATTATAAATATGAACTTGCATGAAAGTGCATTCATATCTCCAGGGGGTGTTTCGGTGGTTGATTATGGGTAAGCCATTCTGGCGCGGGGACATAAGTAACCTTGGGGGGAATTTATTTATACACTAAATTGGAGAAAATAAATGAGATTTTCAAGTCGTTCGTACGATTATTGCAGTGCCGATAATTTTAATATAACAATTATAACTCTGGTTTTGCGTTTGGTGACAAGTATGGTGCTGGGATTGGCCTTGCGGCTGGTGTTGGCGTAGGAGTGGCAACGCTTAATTTTAATACTGGCATGGCCGCAGCAAGCTTGGGGCTATCTGTAGGCGATAAGTTCGGAGGCACCATAGGCGGTTATGTTGGTTATGGTGTGGCTGCTGCCCAGTGTGGCACACAGTTTTTGGGTCAATCTATTAGTAATTCAGGTGGTTTGTACGGTGTTGGGATATTGACATATTGATGCACTTTTGATGGAGTTCTTTGGGTTATCCTAAAGCCTAGAATGGTGGTACTGTAAAAGGTGCCACCTTTATGTTTGGAATATTGCACAGGAGGAGCTATGGACGCGTTTGGTTTAGTGTTCGTTTATTTTTGTCTGTGGTTTGGCATGTATCTATTCTTCAAAACTATTGCTATTAATGGAAAAAGCATGTTAGGCAGGGAGAATATGGTTGCATTCATAGTGGCGGCATTGGTTACCCCTCCCCTCATTTATGCCTTTGAGTATTTTGAGTATATAGTCGGTGTGTCGATAACATCTTCTCATGCTGCTATAATTATGTTCTTTCTTTCTTTTTGCATTGAATTTATACCCAATATAGTAAACAATATAAAATGCTTTAGTTTGGCCATTATCGCAAGTTGCCCCATTTTTTTCATCGCAGCTGGTTTTATTGTTATGAGTGATGACCTTCTGTTAGATTTTTTTGATCTGCAGCTTTCGAGCTATATTTATCTGCTTTTCATTATTCCGTTGATGATAGGGGGGCTCGCTATGTCCTAATTGCTAAAGCTTTGAAGGAAAAATCTATGTCAGTGCTAGATTTAAGCATTTGCATTGGCTGTGGGTTTGCCATAGGTGTCTTTTTTGTGTCATCACTGCTTTTATCAGACCTTCGAGAAATCTATCAACAGATAGGTTTTGCAAACAGGGAGGCAGTGAAAAAAATGTTTGATTATGCAGTGTTTGGTTTCGCTATTCTAACGGGCCAAGTTTTTTTGACATTTTTGATGGTTCTCTTTGTTACTACAAAGAAATATTATTGGTTGGTCCTTGATGTTCTTGCAGAGCTGTTTTTTAGCCTCTTTGTTTCTTATTATGTAGCGTTTGTTCATACAGATGATGACTATGGAATGGTTAGAAGTTGGATTTGTTTGATGTTTGTTGTTTATGTGTACGCGCGTTACATTAAATCAAAGAATGTGAAGCTTAGCGTGATTAACCCGTTTAAAAAGAAAACTGAGTGAGAAGACAGGAGACTATAGTTCTTTGGGTTATCCTAAAGCCTAGAGCAGCCAACCCAGGAGGGGCAGTTTCTAGAGCAATAGTAGGCGGGGTCCCGTGGCGCAGCCGCGGATATTGCTAAAGCTGGTTAGGATTGTGTTCGCTCTAAGTGGTGAAATTGTTGTTTGACCTAGCTTTTTAACAAGGTAAAGGCCTTGCTAAGGGGTACGCTATCAGCCTCTTAGCAGGGAGTTTTTCTCCCGCAATAATATCTTGGTATGCTTGGGAGGGCAAGGCGCTTTAAGGAAATTATATGTCTGACTTAATTTTTGGAATGCTGCTTAGTTTTGGGATAAGTTCCAGCCCTTGTCTCCTTTAAAACAATGGCTTGTTGGGCGAGCGCGTCATTTTGGGGGGGCTAGCTGGCCTTTCCTGCGCTATCATCTTCGCTTATCCACATAGTGAAAGTGGGCTTCCAGACTTATCTTTGCTTTTGGTATGTTATCTTGGCATGCTTTTAATTTTGCACGAGCACTACTTATATAAATATTTAGTTCTTGGATTCTGTGGTGCAGTTGCTGCCTTGTGTATTGGGGCAGGTTTTGTATATTTGAGCTCTTTGTTGCCATTGCCTGCTTTGTCTGCTGCTAATAATAGCCAGTAGCAGGTGGTGCATTACATGAGTTTGGTTGCTGCAAACTATCCCTTTTTTATCCTTTTGATATCAGTTTTAACTGCGGAGCTTTTGCGTTTGTGGTTGCTTCGCGTATATAAGCCAGAATTAGCTGCGCGTGAGGTCCTTTATTTCGGGCTGGGCTGGGGGGTGTTCTAGACTTATGCTATAAGACCCTCTCAGCTCTTTTTCTTTACTTGAATTACCGTGTTGATAGGGCGCCACAAATGGTGGGCTATGTCGCATTTGAATCTTGTCCACAAGCGATCAGCTATCTTATTGCCGCGGGCATGATTGTATTGATGCATGTTGTAAATACGCGCTTTATGTATCTTGGTTTCCAAGATAAGCGCAAGGTCTATTCCTATCTGCCTTTTGTAATTCATTTTTCGGTTGGTCTTTTGTTTATGTTTGACATTTCTTCAGGCTATGCAATATTAATAAATTCTATTTTTAAGGCTTACAATAATGCTTGACAAATTGACATTATCTGTTATCGGCGCCGTTTTTTGTCTGGTGCTGATTATTTTTCCTTTGATGAAGAAAAAAACATTGGTTGAACATTTGGTTTTCTTGCTCGTTATTTTGTGTCTTGTTTTTCTTTATGTTTATGGCGCTGTGAGTTATTTTCCTTATTATGTTTTGGCGCTTTCGCTTATATTGGGGTACCGCTGGTTACTCTCTTTGGTTAAAGCGTTTAAAGGCACGAAGGCGATTATTGGGTCAAGCGCTGGTTGTTATGTGCTTTTGATTTTTTTTCTATACGGCTTTATGCGTATGATAGGCAGTTTGATTTTTGATTTTTCTGCTTATAGTACGCCTAATATTGTTTTTGCTGTTGGTCTATTCCCTATAGGCATGGCGATTATGCAGTTTTTTTTGCTCTCTCATTGGGTGGCAGAAGATAATGGCAATGGTGTAGAGGCAGCACTGGGCGTGGGAATGGGGATTTGGGGGGCTGCTATAGGGCTTGCACTGCTTACATCTCTACCAGAAGCTGTGATGATCCTAAAAGGGGCTTTTAGTCTTGATAGGGACGCCTTACTTTCTTTACTTGAGACGGTAATATATTATGCGTTTATTATAGGTCTGAATCTTTTATCAACTTTCTTAATGCTTGTGGTTTGCTTTGACAAGAAATGGCGGTTTTTTGTTCTTATCCTGCTTTTACAATGCTTGGCGGCTTGGGCGCGCTTTTCATGGCGGGCCGCTGAGCCAGAACTTCTTGCAATTGGGCATTATACAATCGCTACTATTCTCATGTTTGCTTTTATGCGGCAAATTTATGATTTTGTGCAAGACAGATTATCCATGAAGAAAAATAGCAGTTACGCTGTAGTAAATGAGGGGGCATAATAATGTTGGTTTTATTTATTACTTCGCTTCTCGCAGGCCTTATTTATGGCGCTGTCATTTATATTTTTTTCGCTCTACATTTAGTTGGATAAATGTGCTGTTGAGCGGCATAGTTTTTGGGGTGATTGTTCTGTTAATATGGCGTTACTCGGAAACAGAACATAAACTTGATGCCTTACGTTTACTGCAAGTGCTTGGCGTTGTTTTTCTTCTATGTGTGTTTCATCATTTTCTGAAGTTCAAATTGGTTGTCGCTGGTGCTGTGGGATGGTTTGTTGCTAGCTGCATTGCTGGCGGGCTTATTGCTTTTTGGGAGCAATCTGTAATAAAAACGCTTTATATGATGAGTATTGTTGAAACCAAGAGTCGTGCAGAGCAGGGGCTGGCGCTTGTTTTTTTATTTTTAACATTTACAGTTTTTTTTGTTGTAGCAGAAGAAGCCATGCGTCGTTGGTTAGTTACTAAGTTTTATCGGTGCTCGCCTAGTTTTTTGTGGCGTTTGCCGCTGAATATTGGCATAGGCTGGGGTTTATGCGAATTAGTTTATAAGGCACTAGGGCCTTTCCTTGTTTATAATGGCTGGCCTATTCGATCTAGGTTATTAGCCAGTGAGTATGTAATTTTTTATTCCTGGACGCAAGCGGGTATTTTTTTGTGTGCTTTAATGAGCGTCATACTCATGCATATTTTCAATACATGCTTGGCTTATCGTGGTGTTGTTACGCGCTCTAAATTTTATGCGTGTGCGCCTTTTTTTGTCCACGCTATTGTTAACTGTTTCGGTGTAACAGTGCTGGTTACAGACAAGGTTTGGTTTAATGTTGGGGGCAGCTTGTTTATTCTACTTTGTGTGATGTTGTTCGTATATTTTGAAAGCAAAAATCCTTTAATACAAAACATAAAATTGCGCGCTTAAAGTGTTGTAGAGTGATGAATAACTTTGCGTACTCTAAGTATGGCTAGAGAGCCTGATACGCGCTTTCTGTTCTGCAAAAAAATAGAGAAGGTTAGCACCGACGTAACGCGTCCAGTACCAAGAGCGACGTCATTTCTGCACTAATTGAGGGGAGGGTGTGCCACTGGCCACGGCGCATATGGGAGCCTAAAAATATGCTATCATGTGACTTTCTAGTGTCCTCCATGAGATTGAAGCTGGGAATCTTGAGGCGGTGGTAACGCATTATTGCAAAGACAAACCCTGGCTAGGGTTTGGTCATCCGATTATGCAACGGGATGTCCGGGTTGCTTTCTTTTTTTCATGTTTTCAGGCGCCTATGCGCCCCTTCAATTCGCTTGCGCGATCTATTTCGGGCAATACAGGACTGCAACCCAATGTTGATTTTCTAATTGCAAGCATCATGAGTAAATATCGGGCTTCTCATGAGCTGGGATTGTTGGCTTTTTTCGTTTGTCGTATGCCGATACGTCTCGCGCACTATCAAGCGCGGTTTAGTGCCATTCCTTCGGTTTATCATCAAAGGATTTAAGAGAAAAATATAAAAAGGTCCCCCAATCATGGCTATGAAGTATCGCACCGAGCCAAATTTCTTGGGTATATGTCAGAGTATCACTTTAACCGCACCGATGCGTGCTTGCGGGCAAATCGATATTTCTCACTGGAATTTAGCCCATAACTATTTGAAACAGGGCTTGTTACTCGAAGCCTTGCATCAGTTTTCAGTTCGATTCGCCACCATGGTGGCTAAAAACTCGGATCTTACTTATCGCTATCTCCCTGTTATGGTTGAACAGTTTTTCTCTACCACCCATTTTGATAGCGATCGGTTATGCGTTGAAGGACATATTGAACGCATTAATGAGGCCTACCGTATTCACTGTAAGGCTAGCACATATGACAATGGAAAGGCTGTTATTGCGCAGGCAATCATCATGGTCAGTAAGGTCTGCTTCCTTGGCTCGTGTTCTGAGAAAGCCGCTCTTCCATTACTAGGCGATTTATGTAAGATTTCCTCCGTAACCGGAGATTCTTGTACTTTTTCCTTTAATGCGCATCACCCGCTTTTTGAGGAACATTTCCCCTCCCGCGCCGTATGTCCTGGTTCACTATTGATTGAGATGGTTCTGGCTTTGTCGACGCAGGGTAGGGCGAAAAATATCGCATCTGTTGCACTGAAAAAAGTAAAGTTCATTGAAGCAGTTTATCCGGGAGATACCTATCAGTTGACCATTAAACAGGATACAGAGTATGAACTAAGTGGCGTTTTTTATATTCATACGGAAACTAAAAAACGAAGCACTTGCGGTAAGTTTTCTATCAAATATAAAAAGGCGGATGCACCATATTTAACATAATAATCTCTTTTATTCCGTGGAGTATTTACTCCTGGGTTATCAGTGAAAACGTTTTAACTCAGGTCGAACGCTCTCTCATCTTAACTGTGATTTTATTGTCCATTATTGCTGTGAATATTAAAATTGTCCGACAGGGAGAACCCGTGATGATTACTAATCATTTTAACAGTTATTGTCCTGTTTGTTAATCATTTCGC
Organism: Bartonella refiksaydamii; assembly: GCF_902652675.1. Lineage (NCBI taxonomy): Bacteria > Pseudomonadati > Pseudomonadota > Alphaproteobacteria > Hyphomicrobiales > Bartonellaceae > Bartonella > Bartonella refiksaydamii. Next base: position 206,497 of record NZ_LR736289.1, on the reverse strand, counting down.
TGGATGGTCTACACTTTTACTGAACTATCCCACAGTTTTTTTCTATCTGTCACTTGCTCTGGTTTCATTGATGAGCTTGCTGGTAAAGAAACCCTTTACCATTTTTTATGCTCCTGCTGGTATTTCTGAAGAAAAACGCAAACATATCCTATTTTATCGCATCAATAAATATATTACATGGATTTGGGTCATCATCTTTTTTGCCAATGGTCTTCTAGTGGCTTTTTTTGCATGGACCCCCCAGATTTGGTTAATCACTATGGGTTTAGTTTGTGCTGGTATTCTTTTTTCTAAATATCTTCCTAACATCATGCTATATTTTTATCGCATCAAACATCATGGAGCATAATATGTCATTGTTTAATATTCTGACCGGAACCCCTTTATGGGCCTGGATTTTGCTTATTTTTCTCATCGCGAGGGGAATAATCGCATTGAAAGATAGGGAAATGAAGGTTTACTGCCTTTTTCTCTTGCCGTTAGTCTTTCTTTTTTTGGGCGCAAGCGATGTGATTAACCAACTGGCGTTCCCGCGCTGGGGAGCAATCGCAATGTTGGGGGGACTGATGATCGGCTTTGGCGTTGGCTGGTTGCTCTGGCGTGCTACTCCGCGTTTAAAAATCAAAGAGGGAACGGATTTCATTATTCTGCCTGGTACGCGGTTGACGCTGACATTTATTCTTATCGCTTTTGTCATCAAATTCACATTGATTGTTTTTCTCAAGGTTGAACCTGATTTGAAATATGCATTTGATTTTAACCTTCTTTTTGGTCTTTTAAGTGGGTTTACTGATGGTGTGTTGTGGGGCGGCACATTAAATTTATATATAGCATTTCGAAAGAATCCAAATTAATCCCTATACCATTAGCTGTGGGTGCTTCCCATTAGAACTATCTCAATAGAAGCTTATACCTAACAACAACGCTGCATACAAATGCAGCGTTGCCTCATAGTTTCAGATTTTTTATCCCAGCGCGTGAATACGTGACGGAAGTGATATTATCTGACTATACCCCCCTTGGGGGCAGAGCGAGCCTAAAGGTTTAGAATGCTATGAGTTTAAGCTAGCTTGACTTTGAGCAGATGGTTTATCGCTAATGGTAAATCATTTTGTTTTACGATTCAAAAAGAGGATAGTGATGGTCTCATTGGCGTAGGTGGGCAAGAAAACTCTTAGCTTGGCAATGCGTCAACAGTTTGTAGAACTATGTTGTGGAACCCATACGCAAAGCGGTTGCTATGATGGCATGATGCTTTTGTCAAGCATTATGATATGGTAGGAACCGGTGTTTAAGGGTGCAACTGCGGTCACTGTACGACCCAGTAGCATTACGTCTGAGTATTTAGGAGCGGTAGACTCTGTACAGGCTACGCGTACAATATGTGCAGCACGCTTGCGGGAATCAGTGTGCCATTATTGCGTTGTGCATGCAACCCTCTAGCTAGTACTTCATTGGTAAGGCTGTTTTTTGAAACTGGTTGTAATTATCTGTGTGTTTTTAAAGAGAACGTTAGCACCGATGTATCGTGTGCAGTACCAATTTTTCACTATGTTTGAGATGATAAGATGCCTATAGTGATCACAAGGTCTCTTTTACCTTGATGAAAATTGTGGCATTCTTTAAAAAATTGAGTTGATAAAGTTTTTTCGTGACTTTCATGCATGGGGTGATACCATAAAAGCGAGCCTTTGTTGTTTTTTTTAGTTGGTGTATTATGGCTGTGAAAAATGGTAAACAAATGCGAAACAAGGGCTCTAAGCCTGTTTCTGGTTTCCTCAAAAATTTACGTGGTGTAAATAATTGGGAGCAAGTTTCGCAGTGGCTTGCTTTCCGTAATGTAGAAGATATTGAATGTATTACACCTGATCAAGCAGGTGTACCGCGTGGCAAGATGATGCTTTCTAAAAAATTCACATCGGAGACATCGTTGGCATTGCCTTCAGCCGTTTTTATGGCAACAATTTCAGGAGATTATCCTGAAGATGGCCATGGTTTTGAATATCCTAAAACAGATGGTGATTTACGTCTTGAGCCTGATCTTTCTACGTTATGCATTGTTCCATGGGAAGATGCTCCTACTGCACAAGTGATTTGTGACCTTGTATATCAAAATGGGCAGATTGTAGATTATACACCACGAAATGTTTTGCGAAAAGTAATTGATTTTTACACGCAAAGGGGGTTAAAGCCCGTTGTCTCGCCAGAAATAGAGTTTTATTTGGTAGAAAAGAATCCCGATCCTGATTATCCCTTAGTTCCGCCGGTTGGTCGGTCTGGACGTTCAATTGGTGGAGGGCAGGGATATTCGATTGCTGGTGTGAATGAATTTGATGAGTTCATCGATGATATTTATCAATTTTCAGAAGCGCAGGGGTTGGAAATTGATACCCTCATTCATGAGGAAGGTGCCGGTCAGTTTGAAATCAATTTACGTCATGGTGACCCGATTGAATTGGCTGATCAAGTTTTCATGTTTAAGCGAACAATTCGTGAAGCGGCACTTAAACATAATATGTATGCAACTTTTATGGCCAAACCGATCCAAGGGCAGCCTGGGTCTGCTATGCATATTCATCAATCGGTTATTGATAAGAAAACGGGTGCTAATATTTTTACAGAGGATGATGGCGGAGAAAGTATCTGTTTTCGCCATTTTATTGGTGGATTACAAAGACATATGGCTGGGGTGCTTGTGATGCTTGCACCTTATGTGAATTCTTATCGACGTCTCATGCCTGATATTTCTGCGCCTGTTAATTTGCGGTGGGGGTATGATAACCGTACTACAGCTTTTCGTGTACCACGTTCTGCTCCACAAGGGCGGCGCGTTGAGAATAGAATTCCTTCGTCAGATGCTAACCCTTATTTAGCACTTGCAGCCTCTCTTGCTTGTGGTCTCATTGGTTTACAACAAAAGCTTGAACCCGATGAGCCAACAACAAGTAATGTGAACGCTGATAATGTTGAATTACCGCGTGGGCTTATTGAGGCTGTTAACTTATTTGAACAAGATACAGAGATACGTGCTATTCTAGGGGATGTATTTGTAAGTACTTATGCTGCAATCAAACGACAAGAGTTTGAAACTTTTATGGAAGTGATTAGCCCGTGGGAGCGCGAATATCTCTTGCTGAATGTTTGAGGTTTATCACGATGATTGAATATAATCCAATTTCTCCAGGAGTTTCTTGGTATGAGGATGCTTTAGAAGAACGCCCCTCTTACCCATCTTTTGACGGACAGATGCAGTGTGATGTGGTTATTATTGGAGGTGGATTTACGGGGCTTTCAGCTGCTTGTCATTTAGCAAAAACTGGAGTGAGTGTTGTTTTGTTGGAGGCTTCACGGTTTGGTGATGGTGCTTCAGGGCGCAATGGTGGGCAATTGGGAACGGGTCAACGACAATGGGTGGAAACACTAGAAAAAAAGTATGGTTTTGAGCGAAGTAAAGCGCTGTTTGATTTAGCTGAAGAAGCCAAAAGGGATATTTTATCTTGGTGTGCTATGTCTGATTGTCAGTGCGATTTTATGGCAGGACAGCTTTCCGTAATTCATAAAAAATGTGAGGTTGTATCTTATCAACGGCATGTTGAGACAATGCAGCGTTATGGCTATCATGGTCTTACTTTTATGGACAGGAATGAAACGGCCAAGCGGCTAGGCTCGTCTTTTTATTATGGTGGTATTCATGATGCAGACACTGGCCATATAAATCCTTTAAAGCTGGTTATTTGGTTGGCAAAAAAAGCAAAAAGTGTTGGTGCTAGTCTTTATGAGAAGACACAAGTAACGGGGATAGAGCGTAATAATGCCCATTGGAGGGTGGTAACAGAACGAGGAAATATAATGGCTGAGAAAATTTTATTGGCAACCAATGCCTATAAGCTTGGACTTCAGCATTTTGTTGAGAAAAATATTGTTTCTATCCGCTCTTACATTGGAGCAACGGAACCGTTATCAAAAGATAGTCCGATTCTTCGAGGAGGCGAATCGGTAGATGATTCTCGTTTTATGGTTCGCTATTTTCGCAAAAGCATTGATAATCGCTTATTATTTGGCGGTGTAGAAAGTTATGATAATCAGCATCCTAAAAATTTAGATGAACGTATACGACGACAGATTGCCGAAATTTATCCTCATCTACACTCTATAAATTTGACCCATCGCTGGGGAGCGACAGTTGCTATTACGGTTGAGCGTATGCCTTATGTTCGCCAACTTTTCGCAGGAATAACTTATTGTGGTGGTTATTCTGGTCATGGAGTTATGCTTGCTCCTTTTATGGGGAAATTATATGCTGAATGGTTGACTGGGAAGCGTGAGCGTTTTGCGTGTTTTCAAGACTTAAAGATTTCATCTTTTCCAGGTGGTAGAGTCCTGCGTTATCCGCTTGTATTTTTGGCAATGCATTGGTTTTCCTTAATGGATCATTTTTAACTGGATACCGTTTTCAATGAAGAAAATTAATGGCTTATTTAGTATCTATCTGCTTTAATGATTGAAGCTTCTATAAATTGTTTAAGCTTTTGTAATTGAAGAGGAAGAGAGACAGGTTCATGGTAAGTAAAATTATTCCAGTCTCTCCCTTTGATTGTGTTATTTTTGGTGGCAATGGTGATTTGGCAGCACGCAAACTTTTACCTGCTCTCTATCATTGTCAGTGTGTTGGGCAATTTAACGAGCCAATGCGTATCATTGTGGTTGCACGCTCTACGTTGAGTAATGGAGAATATCAAAATTTTGTTCGTGCTTCTTTGGAGAAACATATTTCTCCAAAAGATCTCAACCAAATTCAACTTAATCGTTTTCTTGCACGTTTAACCTATGTTTCTATTGATATCACATCAAATCGAGGGTGGGAGGATTTAGCTCTACTGCTGTCAAAAAATCCAGCTGATATTCGAGCTTTTTATTTAGCGGTTAGTTCGTCACTTTTTTATGATATTGCGATGAGATTAGGACAAAATGGTTTGGTGACGCAACAAACACGGATTATCATTGAAAAACCCATTGGCCGCGATGTAAAAACAGCCGTTGAACTCAATGATATATTTGTAAGAATATTTGATGAAGATCAAATTTTTCGCATTGATCATTATCTTGGCAAGGAAACGGTTCAAAATTTGATGGCATTGCGGTTTGTTAATACGCTTTATGAGCCGTTGTGGAATTCTAATTACATTGATCACGTTCAGATAACGGTTGCTGAGTCTTTAGGATTAGAGGGGCGTACAGAATATTATGAGAGTACGGGTGCGCTACGCGACATGGTACAGAATCATATGCTACAATTGCTCTGTTTGGTTGCTATGGAAATTCCATGTACTAATAAAGCAAATGCCGTGCGTAATGAAAAACTGAAAGTTTTGCATTCTTTAACACCTCTTGGTGTTCATAATGTAGAGCAACATACTGTGCGAGGGCAGTATCTCGCTGGTGTATTGAACGGTATCTCTGTAGGATCTTATCTTGATGATCTGGGAAAAAAAAACAGTAAGAGTGAAACATTTGTGGCGCTTAAGGTTAAGATTAATAATTGGCGTTGGGCGGATACACCTTTTTATTTACGAACTGGTAAGCGTATGGCTGCGCGTATGTCTGAAATTGTTATCGTTTTCAAATCCATCCCTCATAATATTTTTGATACGGATTCAGATGAAATTTTTTCTAATAGACTCGTTATCCGTCTCCAACCTGATGAGGGTGTAAAACAATGGTTGATGATTAAGGATCCAGGTCCTGGAGGTATGCGATTTTGTCATATTCCGTTGGACATGAGTTTTGCGTCTGCGTTTTCTGAACGTAATCCTGATGCTTATGAACGCTTATTGATGGATGTCATTCGTGGAGATCAAACACTGTTTATGCGTCGTGATGAAGTTGAAGCTGCGTGGCGTTGGATTGATCCTATTCTTGAGGGATGGCAAACAATAAAGCAGCCTGTTTATGGATATAGAGCTGGTTCATGGGGTCCATTTGCTTCAACACTTTTGATGGAACGTGATGGACGTATATGGAACAATTTAGTTTAGAGAAATAAGTATGCATGGAATGAATATTGACCGTTTAAATTTTGAAACACCTACCACTCTCGCTTTGGCATTGGCTGATCGCGTTGCAGCAGAGCTTAGTGTAGCAGTTCTTGAGCGTAAGCGCGCAATTTTAGCAGTCTCTGGTGGTAAAACACCAGAATTATTTTTTCATTATTTGTCAAAAGCAGATATTGATTGGCAAAATATTATCATTACTTTAGTTGATGAGCGCTTTGTATCTGCTCATCTTGAGCGTTCAAATGAACATATGGTACGGCGTCATTTGTTACAAAATTTTGCGGCTAAAGCACATTTTGTAGGACTTTACCAGAAGGCAATTACTGCTGAGCTTGCGGCTTTTTCGGCAGCCAGTCGTATTAATACTTTGCCTAAACCCTTTGATGTTATTGTTTTAGGCATGGGTATTGATGGACATACTGCTTCCTTTTTTCCTGATGCTAATCGTTTGAAGGAAGCGCTTGATCTTCGGACGCGGGCACTTGTTTTACCACTTCATGCAAAAAGCGCTCTTGAGCCAAGGCTTACGCTGACTTTGCCAGTCATAATGCAATCTCGTTGCATTATTCTCCATTTTGAAGGGTTTCAGAAACGTGATTGTTTTGAAGAGGTTTGTCAGGATGGGTCTGAAATGGAAATGCCTGTTCGCGCTGTTTTACGTAATGCCAATCATCTTGTTCAGGTTTATTGGTCACCGGAAGAAAATGAAATAAGTGAAGTGAAAATATGATACGAATGCAGATGACACGCAATCTCATCTTTGATGATGGAATGGGGGACAAACATGGCACTTTCCAAAACAGTTGCTAAGATTACACGGAGAATTTATGAACGCTCTCTACCAACGAGAGAAATTTATTTAGATCGTATTGTTACAGCACAGGCAAATCATCCTAAGCGAAGTTTTTTGGGATGTGCCAATCAGGCCCATGGTTTTGCAGCTTGTTGTCCAATAGATAAAGAACGTTTAAAGTTTAATACTGCTGGGAATATTGGCATTATTACCGCATATAATGATATGCTTTCAGCACATCAACCTTTTGAGACTTTTCCTCGCTTAATTAAAGAGGCAGCCCGTGTGGCTGGTGGTGTAGCACAAGTGGCGGGTGGTGTTCCTGCTATGTGCGATGGTATAACACAAGGGAATGCAGGGATGGAGCTCTCACTTTTTTCGCGTGAAGTGATTGCAATGGCGACGGCTATAGGCTTATCACACGATATGTTTGATGCTGCATTGTATCTTGGAGTTTGTGATAAAATCATACCTGGTTTAGTGATCGGGGCGTTAACATTTGGTCACTTACCAGGAATTTTTGTTCCTGCTGGTCCTATGACAAGTGGTCAAGGTAATAATGAAAAAGCGAGGATACGCCAACTTTACGCGGAAAATAAGATAGATCGCCAAACATTGCTAGAATCAGAAGCACGTTCTTATCATGAGCCAGGAACATGTACATTTTATGGGACTGCTAACTCAAATCAGGTAATATTGGAGATGATGGGGTTACATATGCCGGGAAGTTCTTTCATCAATGCGAATACACCGTTACGTGATGCTTTAACAAAGGAAGCGACTAAGCGTGTACTTGAAATGACAGCTCTTGGCGATGATTATAAGCCACTTGGTACGATAGTTGATGAGCGTTCTTTCGTGAATGCTATTGTAGGATTAAATGCAACAGGAGGATCTACCAATCATGCGATTCATTTGATTGCTATGGCAGCTGCTTGTGGTATTCGATTGACATGGCATGATATTGCAGAAATTTCGTCAGTTGTTCCTCTTTTGGCACGGATTTATCCTAACGGTTTTGCTGATATAAATCATTTTCATGCAGCTGGTGGTATGGGATTTGTTATTCGCGAGCTCATTGAGGCGGGTTTAGTACACGAAGATGTTTGTACAGTTTTTGGTAAAGGTCTCAATGCTTATGCAATTGAAGTAAAGCTTTACGCTGATGGTAGTGTGGTGCGTGAACCTGCTCTCAATGAAAGCGCTAATCATAAGATATTGGTAGGGTGGAGAAAGCCGTTTCAGCCTGATGGTGGTATTCGTGTTTTATCGGGAGACTTGGGTACAGCTATTATGAAAATTTCATCTGTTAAGTCTGAGCATTGGCGGATTGAAGCTCCAGTTCTTGTCTTTAATGATCAAGAGGAATTGCAAAAGGCTTTTAAATCTGGGGCGTTGAATGATAAAGATTTTATTGCTGTTATTCGTTATCAAGGGCCGAAAGCGAATGGTATGCCGGAACTTCATAAATTAACGACAATTTTAGGTGTTTTACAAGATAGGGGACAAAAAGTGGCGTTGGTAACGGATGGGCGCATGTCAGGTGCATCAGGAAAAATTCCTGCCGCAATCCACGTAACACCAGAAGCTTTGGAGAGGGGGCCCATTGCACGTTTGCAAGATGGTGATATCGTTTGTCTTGATGCTCATGTGGGTAAATTAGCTATTTTAGAAGATGGAGTAAAATTTAATGCGCGAACAATCATGCCTCCTGATCTTTCAAAAAATGAGTATGGCGTTGGACGTGAGCTTTTTCGTATTTTTCGTCAATCTGTTAATCGTGCAGATCAAGGAGCATCTGTTTTGATAGTATGAGTAAAATGCGAAAAAAACTAAAGTAATATGCATGTAATGAACATGCGGAAAACTGCTTAGAATTTTGGCATGGGTAGATTATTGATTTGAATAGCTGCTTTGAGCGTATTAACCATGAGCATGGCAATTGTCATAGGACCAACTCCTCCTGGAACAGGGGTGATTGCGGCGGCTTTTCCTTTTATTTCTTCAAAATCAACATCACCGACAAGGCGTGTTTTTTCCATACCCTTTTCTGGTGCTGCGATGCGGTTAATGCCAACATCAATAACAATGGCACCATTTTTAACCCAGTCTTTTTTAATCATTTGCGGACGACCTACAGCTGCTACTAAAATGTCAGCGCTACGACATACGTCATCGAGATCACGTGTACGACTGTGGGCAATCGTCACAGTAGCATTTGCTGCTGTTAAGAGAGTGGCCATAGGTTTTCCGACAATATTAGAGCGTCCAACAACAACGGCATCAAGACCAGATAAATCTCGTCCGCATTGTTGTTCAATCATCATCATGGCACCAGCTGGTGTGCAGGGAATGATAGCGTCTTCAAATGCGTTAGCTGCGAGTTTTCCTACATTGATATAATGAAAGCCATCAACATCTTTTTGGAAAGCAATGGCTTGTGTTATGCGGTTTGTATTAATATGGGGGGGCAAGGGAAGTTGCACCAAAATACCATGAATTTTAGGGTCATAGTTTAAGGTTGCAATGAGTTTAAGAAGTTTTTGTTCTTGTGTTTCTTTGGAAATCATATGTTTTACTGACAAAAAACCACATTCTTCGGCTTTTCTGCTCTTTGATGTGACATATATTTGACTTGCGGGGTCTTCTCCAACAATGATAACGGCGATACCAGGCTGTATATTATAGTTATTGCGGAGTTTTGTCGTTTCAGCCTTAATTTTCGTAATAATCTCTTCAGCGAGTTTTTTTCCGTCGATGATATTATTCATAAGGGAGATCCTTTCGGTAAGGCTGTTTATTTTTTTGTAAAGCATTTTTTGACAATACAATAGAGTTTTATTAGCAATATTCCTATGAGAACAATAAGAATGGTTCGATAGTTTTGTGTATTTTATAATTTTTGCAAACCTTTAAAATAATTGCTTTGTAAAGAAGCAGCAACATTGCTGTTTCAATAAACTTTGGATAAGAACAAGAATAATGAAGTTCTCAAATAAGATCTGACGGATTTGAGGGTTATAAGAAACTTTTTAACAGTTATTTAGGTTTTCTTTCAATCTGTTATAGAGGTAAACGTTTAGAGGAATATTGTGCGCGCCAGAATAATAAAATTTTTGAGCGGAATTTTCATTACAATTATTTTTTTGTTTGGAGTTGGTATTCTCATTTTACCTTATCTTGTGTCTACAGATACAATACGTATTCGTTTAGCACAGGATTTGAGTGCATGGACGGGCTATAATGTGCAATTGCGTGATCCACCGCGGTTAAATCTTTTTCCTTACCCTAAAGCATATCTTTCCGGTGTTACTTTTACATCAAAAATGAATAATACTGTACCGTTAATGGAAGCTGAATCAATCGAAGTTGATCTTTCTTTGATGGATCTTCTTTGGGGTCATGTTTCTTTTTCAGAGACGCGAATTGTGCATCCGCAATTTGTTATGGAAAAGCCCGTTAAAACAGTAGCAGATCTTTTTGATAGTTTTTCACGGTCACAGGGTGTATTAGGATTAGCAATACGCAATGCTCGTGAAATAATTAAACATAACCCTGATCAGCCAGATATAGAGCGTCTTTTGAAGCAACCCTTCGGACGGATTGTGATCGAAAATGGTGTACTTGTGTATCATGATGGTATTTCCGGTATGCCGGAAAAAATAACGGGATTAAATGCAACGTTAGATTGGCCCGAAACGACCCAAGAAGTGCGGATTCGTGCAGATGCTCGTTGGCGTGGAGAGTTGACAAAATTATCAATTGATGCCGATCAAGCGTTGCTGCTTTTAGCAGGAGGTAAAAGCCAAATCAAGGCAAGTCTTAATTCTGTGCGTGGTGGTATAACTTTTGTAGGGCAGGCACGATTATCCGAATACTATATTTTTGACGGAAAGGTATCGATGCGCTCTCCGGGGTGGAATCAGACATTGACTTGGATTGGAGGTAACCAGTTTTGGGGATATAAATTAAAAACTCCTATTGTATGGGAGTCTCGTTTTTTAGCGCAGCCAATGCATATTCAAATGAATAATGTTACATTTACAATAGGTACAGCAAATGCACGTGGAGCTTTAGAACTTGATTATCAGGATTATGTACCGATTATAATAGGATCTTTAGCATTTGATAATCTAGATTTTAACCTATTGGGATCAGTATTTTTTTCAGTTAAAGGGAAGAAGCCATCCTGTGATATGGCAATTTTTGATCGTATTGGGGTGGATGTTCGGCTTTCATCACCACAAGCAAAAATAGGTAATATTGCGCTCACGAATTTAGCGGCTGCGATACAAATAAGAAATGGGCATGGCATTTTTGATCTTGGACATGCAAATATTTTTGGTGGATCATTCCAAAGCAATATTGAAATTGCAACAGCTGGTCAGAAAGTACTTATTGAGGGACGTGCCTCAGGGACCTCCGTTGATATACAGGATGTTTTAGAAGTTCTGGGAATTATCCCATTTGCACAAAGCAAAGCGAGCTTTACCATGACGGTACAAACGCTCGCTAGTTCTTGGTCAGAAGTTTTTACGAAAATAAAAGGAGAATTGGCACTGAGTATGTCTTCTGGTCGACTATTAGGATATGATTTGAATGAATTACAGTCAAAGCTTTCAAAAAGTGAACAATTTGTCTTAAAGAGTCACGACGCCCTTTCAACAGCTTTTGATCTCTGGGATATTCAAACAAGCTTTTCAGATGGTACGATCAAGATAACAGAATCATTAATGCGTACGGCGGACTGGAATCTATCCCTTTGGGGAATAATTGCATCTACTGTCATGAAAGACCAGCAAAACGAGTTTACATTACAGGCACAATTACGAAAAAGTAATAGCTCAGAAACTGTATGCAGAGATATCCAATGCCTCGCTAATAGCCTTGTGCGGCCTTTTAACTTTTCTCTTAGCTCTACAGAACAGGGGCACGGAATTTTTTTTGTCAAAAAAGATATTAATGCAGATTGATAACCGTTTTTCATTTAGCATTGGTGGGGATTTTAGAAAATTACTAAAAAATATCATGTTGTCGTAAAATTTTAGGGATAAGCTAACCGGTGTTTATTGAATTTCCGAAGAAATACCATAGCCATCTTTGGCGATTGTATGTTTCTCATCCGCTCCAACGGAACCAATTCCGATAGTGATCAGAATAAAAGTTAAGAGGGTAGCAATAGTAATAACTGTGGCTTTTTTAGCAGACATATTTTTCCTCAAATTATGCGATCAATGATTGATTGCGATGGTGAACAGTGTGTTTTTATGAAATCGTGTGAAAGAAGAATCACTTAGTGACCTATTTGTTCCACTATTATCTCATAAAGCTAAAAAAACTCTATAATTCTTTCTCTATTATAGTTCTATAGATATATTTTTTTCTTTTTGTTATATGTTTTTCTCTATTTTTTCGATAATTATAGTTAGCTTCGATACGACTTTTTATGCGCATAAATTATAAACTTAAAAGATTATTTATCCGGCAACCTCTTGCTTTAGATAAAGAAATAAAGATAGAAGGGGCGCAAGCTTCTTACCTTATACGTGTTTTGCGGATGCAAGAAGGAGCCGAAATTTTACTTTTTAATGGACAGGATGGTGAGTGGCTTGCTAGACTCATCACTATTAAGAAAAAATTTGTTGTAGTTCAGCTTATCCATCAAGAAAGATTGCAAACGACGCATTCGAATCTTATTTACTGCTTTGCTCCACTTAAAAATGCGCGTTTGGATTATATGGTGCAGAAAGCTGTTGAAATGGGGGTATCGGTTTTGCAGCCTGTTATAACGCAACACGCACAGGTTACGCGTATCAATATGGCGCGTATGGAGGCTAATGTTATTGAAGCTTCTGAACAGTGTGGCATTTTATCTTTGCCTGAATGCGTATCAGCTGTTTCGTTGACAGAACTTTTAGCACATTGGGATGAGACACAACCTTTGTTCTTTTGTGATGAAGTGCAAATACCGCATAATCCATTACATCTTTTAAAAAATTATAAAATTACAACATCTGGTGTTCTTATCGGACCAGAAGGTGGGTTTAGTAAAGAAGAACGGAATTTTTTAAAAAAACATCCTTTTGTAATTCCGATATCTTTGGGTCCGCGTATTTTACGCGCCGATACTGCAGCTGTTGCTGCTTTTGCCCTTCTTAATGTTACCGTGGGGGATTGGTCAATTAATTGAGAAGTTCGTAAAATTATTCTAAACAATTCGTTAAAAATGATAGAACTGATGACAGGATACGATAAGTTATGGCGCTTGATATAACTGATGAAAGTGAAATTTATAACTTAGATTCCTTGGTTAGTTATTTCCAAGGGGGGTGTAAGAAAAAAAATGATTGGCGTATAGGTACAGAGCATGAAAAATTTCCGTTCTATAGAGATGGTTTTCGTCCTGTCCCCTATGAAGGGACAAGAGGAATTCGCGCACTTCTAGAAGGAATGCAAGAAGCTTTAGGATGGAATCCTATTCTAGATGAAGGAAATATTATTGGCCTTGTTGGATCAGTTGATCAAGGTGCTATTTCTTTAGAGCCTGGAGGACAATTTGAATTATCTGGTGCACCGTTGAAAACGATTTGTCATACTTATTATGAGGTGATGGAACATTTAGCACTTCTCAAGAAGATTTCAGGACCATTGGGGATTAGTTTTCTCGGGATGGGTGCTAGTCCGAAGTGGACTTTGGCGGAAACTCCCCGCATGCCTAAATCACGTTATCAGATTATGGCCGATTATATGCCAAAAGTTGGTCACAGTGGTCTTGATATGATGTATCGCACATCGACTGTTCAAGTTAATCTTGATTTTTCATCTGAAACTGATATGCGGCGAAAAATGCAAGTATCAATGAAGTTACAATCCATTGCAACAGCATTATTTGCCAGTTCACCTTTTACAGAAGGCAGTCCGAATGGCTTTTTATCTTGGCGCTCTGAAATTTGGTGTGACACGGATAATCAGAGATCTGGAGTTCTTCCCTTTGTATTTTCTGAGAGTTTTGGTTTTGCCGATTACGTTGACTGGGCACTTGATGTACCAATGTATTTCGTTGTGCGCGACGGTCGTTATTATGATTGTACACATATAACTTTTCGTCAGTTTATGAATGGAGCATTAAGAGACAAGATTGCAAATTCAATGCCTAATATGGGAGATTGGATTAATCATCTATCCACTTTGTTTCCTGAAGTGCGCTTAAAACGATTTTTGGAAATGAGAGGTGCTGATTGCGGTTCTTGGAAGCGTATATGTGCGTTGTCGGCTTTTTGGGTTGGGCTTCTTTATGATAGTGAAGCGCTTAATGAAGCAGAAGCTTTGACAAAAGATTGGTGTTTTGAAGAAGTTTTAGATATGCGCAAACGTGTTCCTAAAGAAGGATTAAGAACACCTTTTCGTCAAACCATAATTTTAGAAATAGCTCGTGAAGCTGTTGCTATTTCACGCAAGGGTTTAAAAAATCGCTGGCAATATGATGCTGATGGTTTTGATGAGACAAATTTTCTAGATTCCCTAGAAGAGGTGATCGCAATGGGTCAAACAGATGCTGATAAATTTTTGTCCCTTTATCATTCTATTTGGGATGGGACTGTGGAACCTCTATTTTTAGAATGTGCCTATTAAATTTGAGGAAGAGAGAAAAATATTTTACGCATTTAGAGAAGTGTGTATTATTGTTGTTGTGCATTCACGGACTTTCTTTTAAAAGAGACATTGCATCCCCTTGTGTTATTCACGAAGGATAGAATGGAAGATTTAGTGGGCCTTGTTTTCTTGACTTATACCAGTAACAGATCAGGACTATAGTGATACTTCGTTAATCTAAAATTGTATTTTCTTTTGCATTAAAATGACTTATTTAGCCCTTTCTAAAACATTTTTTATCCACACATTCATCTCGCGTGTGATGTGCAAATAAGCGGTTTTTTTTGATTCACTTTAAGACGAGTCTAGAATGAGAGAATCTTACTGTATTCAGTATACTCATTCAAGTGGCAAAACGATAAATTACCATTACAAATCAATAGACTATGCTAATAGAGCATTTTTTTAAAATACGTTTTCAACATTAATGTTTATTCTGTTACTCATTGTTTGTATTTGTTTTATAGCGTTTTTTGTATCACATCTTACTGGTGATATTGTCTTTCTTTTTGTGTCATGATGCGGTATATCTGTGTAGAAAGAGCGCAAACAACAGCTGTATTTTTAAAACGAGTTATAGAATTGTGTGTTATCATTCTCTCTGTATTCATAATTTGCTCTTCTTGGTTAATGTCAGTTAGGAATTTAGAATTTTTTGTGTACTCAAATATCGAATCATAAAAGTTTCTTTCAAGTTTTGCTAAAAAGAAAATTCCTTCTAAATTATTCCAGTTAACATCGTATTGGATTGTATTAGCTTGAAAAGCCTTAAGTTTCGTTTTTTTAGTTGTTAGACAGTAGAGTTGATAGTTCTTTATCTTCTTTGCAACAAATCAGTAAAGCGTTCACAAAAAACAAAGATTATGTGATAATGCTTTAGAATACCAAATGCTGGATTAGTTATCAACTCTATTAAATATCTCGAAAATCGCCCTTTATCATATTCTATAAGTATGACGGACTTTATAATTTTCTTGAAAACTTTTATATATTTTTTTACTATTTTCACTTTTTCGCGGTATTCTAAACTTCTGTAGTTTTTATTTAGTACGTTTGATAAAGCTTATTGTAATGATTTTAAATATTTATCTTAGTCTATTCAAATAATATTAATACGGAATGTAAAGCTATAAATATTACAGTATGCATTATAGAAAATTTAGCTTTTTGTTTTAATAAACAGTCGAATTTTTAATGCAAATATTACTATGGTTGATGACACTTAATTGATCTACATGATTATATGATGTGTGTTGTTTTTATTGATAATTTATTCCAGATTATATTTAATGATATGTATTGTATGTATCCTATTGCATATCAACATAACGTTATGAATTTAAAAATCTTCGCGTTTGTATTTAGAAGGAACATTTTATGACTGCAGATAATTCACAACAGATGGCAATGAAAATTGCTGAAACTGTCGATAATAAAATTGGCAAGGATGGTTTGATATCTTTGTGTTAAGAGACATAAGCTATGGAGTTGTCTGGAAGCTTATCTATTGTTACTAAGGAGCTTATCATTTTACATAGCAGGAAGAATGATAACGCTATTCACATGATAAAATATATAGAAATCTTTCTCTTAGTTTTAAGATGCAATAAACGTTGTCCATATTTTATCCTGTTAAAAAAATTATCAATAATTAGGAGAATAATTTCATTCGATTTTTTATCTCCTTTAAACGGTTATTAGTAGATAAAAAATTCTCTTCTAACCGATAAATTAAAAAAATAATGATTTTGTAAAAAACTCATAAGGTTTATATGTTATCTCCAGATATTACGCATCATCTCATTCAATACCAAGCATAACAATAGTGGGTATAAACAATGACATTTAATTTTTTCATCAACTTATTTCTATTTGTTATTTTTTTGTTATGGCTTGTTCAAAGTAAGAGGATGGAATGGAGCCTCTCATTACGTGTTATGCTGGGGCTTATCCTTGGCTTAATTTTTGGAAGTGTTTTGCAGGTTATTTATGGAGAAGGTGAAGCTACTTTGTTGAAATCTGTTGAATGGTTTAACATTGTTGGAGATGGCTATATCTTGTTACTACAAATGATTGTTATGCCATTGGTTTTTGTTTCTATAGTCTCAGCGGTTGCTCATTTGCATTCTATTTATGCTGTTGGTAAAATGAGTATAATGACAATTTCAATATTGCTCTTTACAACTGCCCTTTCAGCGTTGGTGGGTGTTTTGGTCGTTAATGTTTTTGAATTAACGGCGCATGGTTTGGTACATGAAGGGCAAAATGTTTCTGTTGCTCTCGAGGATCGTATCTCTCAACTTGGAGATATGAGTGTACCAAAAATGATTTTATCCTTGATTCCTAAAAATCCATTTGCTGAGTTAACTGGAGCCAAGCGTACATCAATTATCAGTGTTGTTATTTTTGCATCCTTTTTAGGAGCAGCAGTTCTTCTTTTAAAGAAAGATGATGCAGAAAAAGGGGAAAAAGCGCTTTTATTTATTCAAGTAGCACAATCTTGGACTATGCGGTTAGTCCGTATTGTGATTGCTTTGACTCCTTATGGTATTTATGCACTTATGACGAAGGTAGGAGCAACCTCGCATGTTACAGATATTTTAGATTTATTGGTTTTTATTATTGCTTCCTATGTTGGTATTATCCTTATGTTTGCAATTCATGGTGTGTTGCTCGGTGTATCAGGAATTAATCCATTCCGTTTTTTTAAAAAGGTTTTGCCGGTTTTAACATTTGCTTTTAGCAGTCGTTCAAGTGCTGCAAGTATTCCCTTGAATATTGAGGCTCAAACACAATGGATTGGTGTACCACAGTCAATTGCGAGTTTTGCAGCCTCTTTTGGAGCAACAATTGGACAAAATGGTTGTGCAGGTCTTTATCCAGCAATGCTTGCGACTATGATAGCACCATCGGTAGGAATTAATCCCCTAGATCCTACTTGGATTGCTACCCTTGTTGGTGTTGTAACGTTAAGTTCTATTGGTGTTGCTGGTGTTGGTGGTGGTGCTATTTTCGCTGCATTGATCGTTTTGCCAATTATGGGGCTTCCTGTTTCTTTGGTTGCTGTACTTATGTCTATCGAACCCTTAATTGATATGGGGCGTACAGCTCTAAATGTAAGTGATTCAATGTTGGCTGGAACTATAACCAGCCAGATGTTACGGACAACGGATAAAAGCATCTTTGAAAAATAGTTTTTATGTTGAGTCTATAGTTTTCTCGGTTGTTTTACTAAAACATCTGCAAGGGATGTTTGCGCAGAACCTGGCTGTAGAGGTTTTTGCTGATTTGGGTGAGGAGCCCAACCAGAGAGCCAAATGAAAGAAAAACATGCGCGAATGCGGCCATCAGGATCGCTAAATTGTTGTGCATAGATTTCAGCCGCGCGGAGAAAAAAACGCTTGGATACAGGACGTCGTGAGCGATTGATGAGCGCATTTTGCATTCCCATAGCTTTAAGGTCATGCATAAGATCAAACATTGTATTGTAGCGTATAGTGATATCTTCAATATCTGCTACAGGTAAAGCAAAACCAATACGCTGTAAAAGAGCACCTACATCACGAATGTCAGCAAAAGGATAGATTCTAGGGCTTGCTCCGCCATAGATTTCAATTTCAGTTTGTAGGAGGCATTCACGTAATTCTACTAGTGTACCAGCTCCAGCCATAACTGCTAGAAATAAGCCATCTGGTTTAAGGATATTTTTTATCTGACTTAGAACACCAGGGGTATCATTGGTTAATTGTAATGAAAGAAGTGAAACGATAAGGTCACAATAATTTTTAGGAAAATCAAGAATTTCTCGATGACGTAAATGAAATTTTTTATCATGGCTTTGATAAAGTATGTCGGTTTCAACGCGTTCTACGGAATGGACTTTTCCAGACTTCATTAAAATTTGCGCGGCAAGATCTGTATGACTGTGTAGATCTAGAGCTAATTTAAAGCGACGATCAACGGTACTGAGACGTTTATAGAGATCCTCAGATACATAAGACAGTAAGAAATCGTATCCCTTTTTTGCTTTTTGGAAAGCACGTTTACGGTATTGTTCAATACGGTCATAATCAAAAATTAAAGGATGTGACATATCATTAAAGTCTTTCGATCTGTAATATAGTTATATTTTGAGAAGGTTCATTTTTGCGCAAGCTTTGTGCAGTTTATGATGTGAAAGAAAATAAATTTATAAAGAGTAAGAGTTTTTAAAGGAATTACAATTAGAAAATACAAAAGATTTTTTTTGAGCAGGGAAGCTATAAAAGCAGAATTTAGTGATGTTATGCTTTCAAGGAATGGCTTTAAATAGCGGGAATATATTGAGTAAGTTCATTGAGCACTTACTTACGGTTTTATATCCGCCCATTTGCCCTGGATGCAAGCAAAGAGTTTCTGCATATGGTACGATTTGCTCCGAGTGTTGGAAAGGTCTCCAATTTATCACAAAACCTTATTGTCCTGTTATGGGAATACCTTTTGTTTGTGATATGGGGGATGGTTTTCTCAGTGGTGAAGCTCTTCAAAATTCTCTTCCTTTTTCGCGTGTTCGCTCGGCTATTGTTCATAAAGGGGTGGCGCAAGTTTTGGTAACGCGATTGAAATATGGTGATCACATAGAACTGGCATCTTTTATGGCTAATTGGATGCTTTTTGCTGGGCGCGAAATTATTGATGATTGTGATGTTATTATTTCCATTCCTTTGCATTTTCGTCGCTTTTTTAAAAGGCGTTATAATCAATCTGCTGAGCTTGCTCGTTATATTGCAGTAGCGCGGAAAAAGATTTTTAAACCCAGCTGGCTTGTGCGTTGTCGGCATACCCGTCCGCAGGTTAGTTTATCTGCTAGGGAACGAAAATTGAATATGCTAAATGCTTTTGAAGTGCCATGTAAAATTAAAAAATATCTAAAAGGACGTTCTATTTTGTTGATTGATGATGTTTTCACAACAGGTGCGACAGTTACAGCCGCAGCTGCAGCATTAAAATGTGCGGGTGCACGGCAGGTTGATGTGCTAACTTTTTCGCGTGTACTAAAAGAATCTTCTATATTTCCTGATTTTTGAGAAAATTTTAAAGTTGACACTATTTGGAAAAAATTGGAGAATAATAATATGAAAGAAATAAAACTTTATACACGTCCTAACTGTCCTTACTGTATGAAAGCACGTGATTTGCTTGATAAAAAGGGAGTCAAATACATAGATATTGATGCATCAACCTCTCTTCGCCAAGAAATGGTGCAGCGAGCAAATGGGCGCAATACATTCCCACAAATTTTTATAGGTGATTACCATGTTGGCGGTTGCGATGATCTTTACGCTTTAGAAAACAAAGGGAAGCTTGATTCTTTGTTGCAAGACGTATAGTAGTTGCAGATTACACCTAAGACTTTTTAGCAAGAAGCAGATAATTGACGTCCATATCTTTTGAACGATTCCAGCGGTCTTTTAATGGATTATAGGTAATACCGATCTCATCAACAATAGTCAGAGCATTTTCTGATAAGAGGTGTTTAAGTTCCTGAGGTTTTAGGAACTTTTTATAATTGTGAGTTCCTTTTGGAAGCCAACGTAAAATATATTCAGCACCTACAATAGCCAGTCCCCATGCCTTCCATGTGCGGTTGAGTGTTGAGACAAACATCAATCCTTGTGGTTTGAGCATTTTTGCTGTGGCTGCTATGAAGAGGTTAACATCAGCCACATGTTCAACAACTTCCATGTTGAGGATGATATCAAATTGCTCCCCTTCATTGGCTAAGGCTTCTGCAGTAGTAGTACGATAATCAATTGAAAGGTTATTTTGGGCTGCGTGGATTTTTGCGACTTCAATATTCGTTTGCGCAGCATCAGCTCCGATAACCATAGCGCCAAGGCGTGCTATGGGTTCGCATAACAAACCGCCTCCACAACCAATATCAAGAATTTTCAAATTTTCGAAGGGCATAAGTGAAAGAGGATCGCGATGAAACTCTAAACAGATTTTTTCTCGAATGTAAGAAAGACGTGTTGGATTGAATTGATGAAGCGGTCGAAATTTTCCTTGTGGGTTCCACCATTCATCAGCAATACGCGAAAAATGATTAATTTCACTTTGATCAATAGTGGTATGCGCTTCATTCATCATCACGCGTGATTAATATAAAAACACAATAAAGTCAATATATTAATATGAATTTATAGTGTTTAAATCTTTTCAGAATTCACACTTTAATGTGTGATTTAATTGACCATTTTTTATAAAAATTACCATGCATGAACAAAATATAAAAAGCAGATGACACTACAAATATGATGATACATATAAGTAATTAAAGCAAATACAAACAAACATCATCATAACAGTTTATAATGCAACTTTACCACAACACAAACCGCATTGTTAAAAGTTCAATTATTTAAAATTGTCGATAACATAAATTGCGTGTGTTTTTAGGAATCACATCTCGTTTTAATGATTGTCTCGTTAATCACACATAAAATGCAAAAACTACAATTTTAAAAATTAGAGAATATAAAATCTATATCTATTGGTAGCATTTCCAGATTACAGTATTAAGGAGGGCAAAGGTTTGAAATCGTTATAATGTCATAGGGTTAATATCAAAATTCTTTTGTCAGTTTCTGTTAGTTCATTTAACACTGTATTTTTATAATTCCAAAGAATTGAAGAACGCGCAAGGGGGGTATACAATATTTTCTATTGGGTTGTATTTAGGGAAACTTAAAAAAACATGTACAGATATTCTTGCTTGTGCTGATTGAGGATGTTGAAAAACTCAAATTTTATAAGGAAAGTTTTAGGGTAGGCGATCGTTTAGATTTTGCAGAAGAAATAACGAAATATCTTATTGATCGAGTTCTTTCACACGGTGTTATCGATTCAGGCTGCCGAAATCTGCTTCACTTTTGACTTTTGATTTAGATACAGTCCCTCTTGAGGTAGAAGAAAAAACTTTTCTTACCACGGAGAGTACAACAGCGCTTTTTAAGGATTTAGACTAGACAGTTTAAAAATCGAGGAAAACAGCGATTATATGGCACCCTATCAATTGTCAAATCGCGAAGTGCAAATTCATTATAGTGACAAAATCACCAAAAGTTGTCCACAATTTTATGACGGAGTTTCTCTGTTAGTACTGGCATTTTTTGCTGCTGCCTGTGAGGTGATCAAGATGAATGACGCGCATTATGATTTATTTCATATTGCTACTCTTGCTTTATTGAGTGATGCTGAGACCTTGCAGTTTTATAATCAAAGTTTCGCTATGGAAGATCATTTAGGTTTTGATAATAGTATTCAAAAAGATTCATCTTGAATACGCACTAGTTTTAGCTAAAGAAGTAGAAAAAGCCAAACAATTAAGCTACACTTTGATTGGACTGGTGGAAAAAAGCTTGCAATAAATTAAGCTTTTCCAACTAAGGGTAGCCTCATTCTTAGAAGAAAAAAATGGCAAGGTCTATTCGGAAAAAGGACAACAAATAGCTGCTCTCAAGAAATTTCAAAAAAATTATAAAAAATAGGGTACTGCCCAAAGGCATTATCACCAATTGTGACGTATTGCCTTGTCTCAGGCAGTAATATGAAGCTTTAAGGTGCTAACCTCAAGGCAGAGGAGATATGCAGTTTGTAGCGGGCAATTCTCTCATCGTTGCTTTAATGTAAGACTTTCGCAGCTATGATTTAAAGTGAGAAGAAAAGAATAGGGAGATTCTACGATATTCGGGTTTTTAATTCAAGTAAAATGATGAATAGTCTTTCTTGAAACTTCTCATAGTGTCTCCAAATACCGAAGTCTAGATGCATGATAATAACTCTTTGATCTGTATTGCTTTATGTCTAAAAATTCTAAATGTTCATTTCTTGGACTTCATTTAAATATTCTTGGAGTTTTGAAAAATCTAAAATGACTTCATGAGAAGGAGCATCTATTATTTTTGCTTTCCTTCAAATTTCATAAAAGCTTATTTTTTCATCGATTCTAAAAAAGGCGATTCTCGACCATCTGTAAAAGGTGTAGTGGTATAATAAATGACACCATCTATCTTTCCATCTAGCGGCAAAATGTATGCACTGTATCGTTTGCAATTTTGATTGCACGTGGTCCCGTTCGTGTTTTGCAGTTATCATTTTTTATAGCTTGCAAGAAGCCCTTTTGAAGCAACAGTAAAGCTGATAAGTGCATAAAATAGGCTGGCAATGACGTTCCAACCGGCAAATGAGAGAAAAAGAAATCGCATGGGCGCTTCAGAACAAGAAGGAGGATGGATGTTATTCAAATGGTTGAACAGTTGATTGACGTCTGTTGTTCTTCTCATTGCACTTAAACCACAACTGGAGGGAGCTGTCCAAAAGCCATATTCAATACCTGCGTGATATACCGCTAAAATAAGACTGATGGTCATTAAGACAAAAACACATAAAAATAAAAGTTGGACCCAAAAAGACATGCGAAAAAACCATGCCCCAAAACCTGCTAAAAGCAAAAATGGTATAGCACCATAATATGGAAAACGTTCAATAAGGCATAAATCACAAGGAAGATATCCTCCTATATGTTCAAAACCAAGTGCTAGTCCTATAGTGACTGACATGCAAAAAGCGAGAAAAAAAGCCCATAAACTTTGTTCTTTTCTGCTTGGTTCAAGATGAAAGTGCTTGTGCAAAATATGCTGAGAAGAAAAAATGTGTGCCATTGAGCATGTCCTTAAAAGAAAAGGTGTTTGTTCACAAAGGCTATGAAAATTCCATAGACCAATAGGAGAATAACACAACCAATCAGGACAATCCATTTGAAGTGATGGGTAAGAAAATTCATTGCTTGTTGTCCAAAACGTTGAATAAGCCACGCGAGAAGATAAAAACGAGCTCCCCGAGCAAAAATACAGGTAAGAATGAAAAGTTCAAGATGTACGCCTATAACACCTGCCAAAATCGTGACAATCTTGATAGGGGGAAGGTGTAAAAAACCTGAAGTTATCAGTAAAATTATAAGAAATTTCAGTGTTGCACTGTTCTGTAACGTTTGAAAGTTTTCAACTTGACCGTAAAATTCTAAAATCGGTTTAGCTATAGTGTCATAGGCAAAATGTCCAATGAACCAACCCACAATTCCTCCTAAAACAGAACATATGGTAGCAATAAAAGCGTATTGATAAGCTTGACGAGGATGAATAAGTGCCATCGGAATATACAAAACATCTGCTGGTATTGGAAAAACAGAACTTTCAATAAAGGCAATGAACCCAAGCCAGTGGGGAGCTGTGCGTCGATTCGACAAAGAAATTGTCCAAAGCTTTAATTTCTTTAATAGCATAAGAGCTTTCATAAGTCTAAGAAGTAAAGGCTTTACAAATTGTACTCCATAAATCTGGAGAAGCAAATGCCTCATTAAGTTTGTGCTTTAGCTGTTGTTTGTAAATCAATTTCCAATCCTCATGCTATTACATACCTGAGAAAAAGATTAAAACGGTTCAGTATTGTAGAGTCAGTCTTAGCCTTATTGAGGTAAGTATATTGTGTAATTTGTTTGAGAAATTTCTGAAACGGAAAGACAGCCCCATTTTGAAAGGACATAAAGGCGTAAAGGTAAAAAAACAGTTCTTTATTATCTTCCTTTTTTCATTTCTAGGGTTTTCAAAAGCATAAGAAATGTATCGGTTAAACAAATTCCTTCAAAGGATATATGATCTCCTTTCATGAAACTATAAAGAGTCGTTTCAATATGTATGGTAGCAATACAATAGACCAACAAGAAAATTTTGCTAGCATGGATATTATAACGGAACTTATATATCCTCTGGTTTAATCAGACCTGATTGCAAAAGCCGCGTGATAAAATTTCCTGCTCTGGTAAAGGAATTAGAGACACTACGAGAACTCAGGCTTTGTTCAAGATTTTACTCTAAAACATCGTTGATGTCATTAAGATAAAATCGATAATTTCAATCTGAATGTAAACAATCTCGAGCCTATTGGTTATCCTTTTGAAAGTTTTTGCAAAGGATTTTTATAAAGTTTGATAACAAAATTCTTTAAGATTTTCGTTTCTTCTTCAATATTTATTTTATCCAATTCAGCTAAGATATTTTCCATAGTTTGAGCGACTGCATTCATATGTACAAACCCATTTTCCTCAAAGATTTAAAACTATATATGCTATAAGATCTTGTGTTAGTCTCAAGTGTTTTCTTTTGCTCAACATTGTCATATAGTTTTTCTTTATTTCACGATGAAACGTATCAAAATATGCTTCGCTTTCCCCATCAGAGAGGATGTTTTTAAGATGGGTATGTGATTTTGTGCGATTTCTGCTACATTGTCTGCTCGATTACTTCTCATAATCTGTTATTTCAAATATTTTCAGAAAAATTGTCTTGATATGCCTGATAGGATTTAATTTCTTCTGCTCGACGCATCACGCATCTCACTGCCTATATCACATCCACTTGGCTATTGCGCGGGTGTAGAAACAGTATTGCCTCAAGAGCAGGAATCTCCATCTCTTCTGAAAGACAGCGTACATTGCTTAATATTCGACAAACATTTTTACCGGCATTTTCTTTAAGCCAATCCGGTCCTTTATTGAGTGTCTTCATACTAAGTGTTCCATCAATATGCTTTACTGTACAGTCAAGAAAGAGAACAGTTTTCAGGAAATCATTTATATGAGATTTAATAATTTGATTGAATGCATTGCATATTTAGAGGTATTGATATCTTTGCAAAGAGATAAAACACTACGCATGGGCTCTGTATTATCATCAACAGCGGCTTTCTTATCTATTTTAGTAAGAGCTCGATAGCAGCCGATAATCTTTGCAGTGTCACTAAAAATGCGCGAGGGCACTGCTATGTATAGATGTTTTCCCCCTAATAATGCTGTTATCATGACCCTTGATAAACTCAGATTCACGGTTGTCTGTTTCCAACACAGCTCCAGTGGTATGATGGGGTAAAACTTACATTGAGTGGCACATAATCATCTCGATTACGTAGCTTCACAATCAGATCAATACCTATATCATTTTTATTCCAACCTTTATGCTCTCGCACTCATTTGTAATAAGACTGAACTTTTCATATTCTTTCTTGTACACAGGGGCTTATATCAAATTAAGCAATGACAATTTTTTAAAAGAAATTCGCCTATCATGTGCCTCTTCTGTATAATTATGGTAAGATTCTACTAGAGAGCATAATGTTAAGTGGTTTTCTATTTATTAGTTGCTCTCCTTTTATTTGTTATAATTTAGTCGGATCGATTTTATCTAAGGCCAAGAGAAATTAATATAAACATAACTGAACTTGCACAAATGATAGATATTCTGTATGTGGAAAAGTACTTTGTTAATACAAAGCAAGGCCCCATTTCCATTGTTGTTTGAGATAAGAAATGTAAAGGTAAGAGTGTTATTGATGGCACGGATTGTTATGAAATTTGGCGGAACGTCTGTAGCAAACATTGAATGTATTCATAATGTTGCACGGCATGTCAAAAGAGAGGTGGATGCAGGAAATGAGGTTGCGGTTGTCGTATCCGCGATGGCTGGAAAAACCAATGAGCTTGTTCAGTGGACGTGCGACGCTTCACCAATACACAAAGATACTTACGAATATGATGTAGTTGTTGCTTCTGGTGAGCAGGTAACAGCAGGTTTATTGGCTCTTACACTCCAAGCAATGGAAGTGAACGCGCGTTCATGGCTTGGTTGGCAAATTCCTATTCATACAGATGGCGCGCATAGCCGTTCACGTATTACAGATATTGATGGTTCTTTTTTAATACAGCGTTTTCAGGAAGGCCAGGTAGCGGTTATTGCTGGTTTTCAGGGATTAGGTCCGGATAATCGGATTTCTACCTTAGGGCGTGGAGGGTCAGATACGAGTGCTGTTGCTATAGCAGCCGCTATACAAGCTGATCGTTGTGATATTTATACAGATGTGGATGGTGTTTATACAACAGATCCGCGGATAGAACCTAAGGCACGCCGTTTACCAAAAGTTGCTTTTGAAGAAATGCTTGAAATGGCTTCTCTTGGAGCAAAGGTTTTACAGGTTCGTTCTGTTGAATTAGCAATGGTTCATAAAGTCCGTACCTTCGTGCGCTCGAGTTTTGAGGATCCTGATGCATTAAGCACGGGTGATCCAATGAATTCTTCTGGAACACTTATTTGCGATGAGGATGAAATCGTGGAACAACAGAATGTTACTGGTATTGCTTTTGCTAAGGATGAAGCGCAAATTTCGCTCCGTCGACTTGCAGATCGTCCGGGGATCTCCGCAGCAATTTTTGGCCCCTTAGCTGAAGAGCGAATTAACGTCGATATGATTGTGCAAAATATTTCTGAAGATGGCTCAAAAACTGATATGACTTTTACTGTACCATCAGCAGATGTAGATAAAGCTGTTGCGCTTCTTGAGAAAAATCGCAAAGAGATTGGGTTTGATGTTATCCAATTTGAAAGTGATCTTGCCAAAGTATCTGTTATTGGTATTGGAATGCGCAGCCATGCAGGTGTTGCAGCTACAGCATTTAAGTCATTGGCTGAAAAAGGTATTAATATTCAAGCAATTACGACTTCAGAGATTAAAATTTCCATTTTAATTGATAGCGCTTATACTGAACTTGCGGTTAGAACATTACATGCTGTTTATGGACTTGAGAAGGGCTGACCATTTTTTAGTGCTAAAAAAACTCTAAATAATATTAAGCATTTATATGTGGTGAGAAAGAAGGAGAACGCCATACACAAGCTAGTGAGAGGAGAAATACACCACTTTTTCTAATGCATGTTACGTAGGAATTTCTATGAATATTGAGCTAGACTACATCAGATTATTCGCGCAATTATGCAAAACAGAGCTGATGAGATATATTCCATTAGTGATTTGCTTTTCTCAAATGATTGGTGGGAACTTTATATGTATACTATACTCTTTTCATAAGAGTGAGTAAAAATTGATAGGAAGATTTTGTGCAGCCATTGCTTATAAAAGAAATATTTTCAATTTAAAGAATACGCTAAAGCCTTCTTTTCCCTTAGCATACCGATTGTATAGCTCTTGGTTTATTTTCTATAGTCGGCTTTGGATATGAGTTTATTGACATCATATGCAGAAAAAAGTTTCTCATAGCTTTCAGTGAATCACACGATATGCGCTTTGTTATCGAAGCTGCAGTTTGCATAATAACAATAAGTTGAGATGTTTGAAATTACCACCTGCGATTTTAGTACAAACATTTGCAATAAACAATTCGTTCTGCATTGCCTATTTGTTAATTATTTCAATATACATCATCCATTTGATTAATCCATCAAAATTTTAATGTTTTAATAAAATGAAGGCATATTATTGGAACAAATTACGTATTGTTTTTGATTAAATCTCTCTTATAAAGTTTATAAATAGGGGTTAGGTTCAGAGGGAAAGCGCTTTTAAAAATGAGTACAAAAGCGCATTGTCACTTGGTTTATTGGGAGCTATGAGGCATTTTTTTATTGCGCTTGATGTAAATGACTCCATATCCAAGGCCGACAAGAGCAGACAAACTAGATCCACAAAGTACCCCGATTTTTGCGGAATCAAGCAAAATAATATCTTTAAAAGCAAGCATTGAAACAAAAATAGACATTGTAAAGCCAATTCCTGCTAAAAATCCAATGAGTAAAATACCTGTCCATGTCATATGAGGAGGTAGGCGGCATAGTCCTGATTTTACGGACAAATAACTAGCAGTGATAATACCAAAAGGTTTACCAACAAAGAGACCAATAACCACACCGGATACAATCAAGAATGACTCATGAGAAGAAAGGTCAAAATTTGTAAAACTAACACCAGCATTTGCAAAGGCAAAAATCGGCATTACGCCGTACGCGACCCATGGATGCAATGCTTTCTGAACACGTGTTACTGGAGCAATCATATCACGCTGTCCTTTACGCATTTTTTTCAACGCGGTTGAGATATGATTCAGGTCTGTTTTCGTATTTTTTTCTTGAAGAACTTGCATTGCGCTGCTTAACATTGTGAGCGGTGCTACAAGAGTTCGAGTAGGAAAAACTGGAGTCATCATACCTAGAATTACACCAGCAAGTGATGGATGAACACCTGTTACCATTAAGCCCCACCAAATGATTGCACCGGGTAGAACGTAAAGCCATGCTGATGCGAGGCCAATCCATTGAAAAAATAACACTAAAGCAATACCTACAGCTGCAATAACTAAACCATTAGGATCAATGTTCGTCGAGTAGAAGAAAGCAATAATAAGAACAGCGATAATATCATCAATAATTGCTAAGGATAAGAGAATGATATGGAGATTAGAAGGAATTTTTTTTCCAAGAAGAGCTAGAATGCCTAGCGCAAAGGCAATATCTGTGGCCGTTGGCACAGCCCAACCGTGTGTATGTCCCCCGTTAAAGTTGAAGCTGAGATAAATAATTGCAGGGAAACAAACGCCACCTATTGCTGCAACAATTGGCAAAATTGCTTGTTTAAAATTAGCGAGAGCACCTTCATGAATTTCACGTCGGATTTCCATTCCAGCGACAAGAAAGAAAACAGTCATAAGGGCATCATTAACCCAAAAATGCAAATCCCATGAGAGGGTAAAATGGCCAAATTTAAAGCCAAAAGGTGTATGCAAAAAGGATTCATAGAGAGAAGCATATTCAGAATTGGCAAAAACGAGTGCAGCAGCGGCAGCTAATAAAAGCACAATGCCGCTGAGAGCCTCAATATGGAGAAAACGTTCGATAGCGGAAAGCGCTCGATTTGTAACGCGAGAAGCGCGATTAGGCAGGCGATTTGAAGATAAATCAGACATGAACAATTCCAAGTATCGACAATTTTACGAACATATACTCTTTACGTAAACTACTCTATGACGCTCTCTCGTATCATACAAAAGAAACGAAGAGGAATAAAGCTCTTAAAAATTTATAGACAAGATTATCATCTTTAAAGCTAAGCATGTTTTTTTAGGGTGAAGCTTCATTTTTTACAGTTAAATGTACTTTGCTCAAAGCTGTGGATAAATCATTTTGTAGTGCGGATTCGAGATCAGCTATTGTAAGGACTTTATTATCTTTTGCTTTAATTTTAATGGTCAATGTTTGGGGATTTTTAGCAAAGTCACCAAAAGATTTTGAGATACTTTCAGCTTCATCATGATCTTTTAGAAATATTTTTGGACTTTGTGTCATCATCAGATAAAAATCATCATAGAGTTCTTGTTTGAGGTCATGTTTTCTATCATTAAGACTTTTTGCAAGATAAGAAAAAAGCTTATCAATGAAACCTGCATCAGTATAGCGTATGTCAATTTTATGAATTCCAAGATCTTGAGAGGCTGTAATCATTACATTTTTCTGACCAGAAAAGAGTTTTTCATCAACATTAATAACTTTAGCTGATATTTCCCCAGAGCCAACATTTTTTATGTTGAAAGTTATTGCATTCAGAAGTATCGTACGCTTTCTCTCATCGTAAGAAATATCAAGTTTTCCGGACATATCAAAGCGTTCAAAGTTCATTTTTTTGAGGAAGTCTAAGTCTTTTTCTTCCATTTTTTTAGGTAAAATTGAGAGGTTATCAAGAGAAAGAAAAAGTTTTTTTGGTATAGGCTGTTTCCACAAGCTTGGTTTGAATTGGAATGATCCAAGCATTGCTTTAAACTGCGGTATATCAACAGTGACATTATCAACTTTGGCATCAGCTGAGGTAATGGCGAAAAGTGTGTTTAGAAGAATATCATTCCGTGCTGTTTTTTCAGCAACCAGATTGTTTTTTTTCTTTGCGTTAAGATAAGCTTTGAACAATTTTTCAGGTGTTTGTTCGAGTGGCTTCATCTTTAGACCAGATGTTTTAAATTGGCCGAGAGAAAAAGAGGCATTTTGTTCTGTATCTTCAAAAATATCAACTATTATATTATTTAGAGAAATGGGACCTGTAATAGCTTCTCCTTGATTGAGAGCAGTATTCTTTCCGAAAATGATAGAATAAGCGTAATTGATGTCGATATCATGAGCCTTCATTGTACTGCTTTTGGCGGTAAGATGCATTTGCTTACCACCATTTGCGGCTGTCGTAGTAAGGTCCATATTTTTTATGCCAACAGAACGGATATGACCATTTTTAAAGCCAAAAAGCTGAAAATCTTTTATTTCAACTTTTTCGGTTAGTTTATTTTTATTTTTTATAGAAAGCAGTATATCTGGAGCAATAATTGATGCAAGTTCAATACGCGTAATTAATTGTAAGAGATGTGATGTGATCGCAGTGTTTTTTTCTTTTAAAGACACACCCTTAAGAGAAATTTGAGGAATTTGTATATGAATATTATTATGCTGTAGGTCAACATTATAAAGAATAAAAGTCCCAGGAATAAAGGAAATAGGAGGGCGGGCAGAAACGGCACCAATTTTAAGTGATATGCCGGCAGGGGCTGGTAGTGTAACGTTTGTTAAATTGACTTTGCCTATAATACTGACTTCTGATGTCTCTGCTTTTATTGAACGGCGGGCTATTTCTCGTCTCACAAAACTGTCTAGATAAGGTTTTGCCATATAAAAACTACCAACAACTATAATTGCCAGAATAGCAATAAATCCAATAATACAAGTTAGCCAGTATTTTAGTTTTTCTCGATACCCACTGTTAAGATTGCCCATCATTTTTTCTTTCGCTTTTATCATTTTTTATGAGAAGTGGAGATAAATTTCTTTAAGCAATGTAAAGGTTAAAATATGCGTGCACCAGTTTCAACAGTTATCTACTTCTAATCCTTTTATATGTAGAGGCATTCTAATATTTTTTACAATATGCTTTTATAAACTGTCACCAATTTTCTTTGGTTTTGGTATTTTATAAAAATTACTCACAGATATAAGGGAAGTATATGCTGATCATAATTTTTTATCGCTTTAAAACATTCTCAAGGGTACCCATGTCTGCTTTTATCTTGCTGCTGTTTATAGGAACAGTTAAAATATAAAATGGATGTTTTTTATTGTAATCTAACGGGGAGAGATGGGAGTCATGACAGAAAATCAAATAATGGCTTTTTCTATCATTGGTCTTATGATGATTGTTTTTATTTGGGATCGATTCCGTTATGATCTTGTTGCTATTTGTACATTATTGATTGCTTGTAGTGTTGGCCTTGTCAGTCCGAAGGAGGCGTTTAGCGGTTTTAGTAATGATATTGTTATTATTGTAGGAAGTGTGTTTGTTGTTAGTACGGCTGTATCGCGTTCTGGTATAATGGAATTTATTATTCAACGGATATGGCCAGATGTGAAATCAGTGCGTTTTCAATTGGCTTTTTTAGTTATTTCTGTAGTGGTTTTATCGATGTTTGTTAAAAACATTGGTGCTTTAGCTATCATGCTTCCGATTGCTTTTCAATTTGCTCGTCGTTCTCAGGTTTCACCTTCTGTCTTTTTAATGCCCATGGCATTTGGTTCTTTGTTGGGCGGTCTTATGACGCAGATAGGGACTTCTCCAAACGTTGTCATTTCAGCTATGCGAGAACGTCTAACTGGGGTTCCTTTTACTATGTTTGATTTTACACCGGTTGGTGCAGCTGTTGCTACTGCTGGTGTATTATATTTGGTCTTTTTTTCTTGGCGTTTACCTGTGCGTGTACGTTCAGGTGTATCTTTTGATGATGCTATCGATATTCGTAACTATGTTTCGGAAGTGCACATTCCAACGAACTCACCGATTGTGGGAAAAACTATTGTTGATCTCGTTAAACCATCAGGTGGTGATGTGATGGTGATTCAAATCATCAGAAATGCAGTATCTATATCGCCATTACCAGATTTTATTTTATCTGAAAACGATATTGTTTTGCTAGAAGGTTCGCATACAGGATTAGAAAGTGTTATGAATTTTGCTCGCTTAGAATTTTCTACGGGGCGAATTATTTCTACGGGTGATAAGGATAGTGATATCGATATTATTGAGGCTGTCATTACACACAATTCCCCTCTTATTGGTATCAGTGCGAAAGAGTTTTTGCTATTTGATCACTATGATGTAAATTTGCTTGCGTTAAGCCGTCAGCATGAAAGGGTACGGGGAAGGCTTGGTGATATTGTTTTCCATCTTGGAGATGTGATTGTTTTGCAGGGACAGGATATGGTTATTCCAAATTTATTACGGGAGTTGAAATGTTTACCCTTAGCAAAACGTAATATTGTATTTGGCAATTTACGACATGGTTTCGTATCTTTAGCTATTCTCTTTATAGCGATCATTTTTACAGCTTTTCATATCGTACCAGTTGCCTTTTCTTTTTTTTCTGCAGCAGCAGCAATGGTTATCTTTCGAATTTTGCCAGCACGTGATTTATATCAAGCATTAGATGGCCAAATATTAGTATTATTAGCAACACTTATTCCCGTAAGTGAAGCGCTAGAGAAGACAGGATGCACAGATCTCATAGGTCAATGGCTTAGCCAATTGGCGGTATTTTTTCCACCATCTGGTGCATTGGCACTTATGTTAATTACAGCCATGTTGGTAACACCATTTTTGAATAATGCAGCAACAGTTATGATGGTAGCTCCCATTGCGTCGAGTTTTGCTCATTCTCTTCATTATAAGCCTGAAGCTTTTTTGATGGCGGTTGCAATTGGTGCAGGGTGTGAGTTTCTCACACCTATTGGGCATCAAAGTAATATGCTCGTGATGGCACCAGGGGGATATCGTTTTAGTGATTACCCACGCTTTGGGGCTCCATTGGCAGTATTGATAGTTATTGTTGCTGTTCCAATGCTCATGTGGATTTGGCCATTACAATAGAACATTTTCAGATACCGTAAGTATCAATTACAAAAGGTCGTCAATCGGATGAAGCTAAATTGCGGAGATACACTTCTTGTAAAAGATTTTTTTTATGAATTGGTTTCTTATTGTTTAAGTAATTATACAACTGAGAATTTTGAAAAGTACAATGTAATCATTGCTTTTAGGATTTTTAAAGAGAGATTTCTGTCATACAACGAGGAGGGGAGCACAAATAGCTTTTGAGATTATAGGCAAGCATGTATGGTGGATATTAAGGCTGTGATAATTTTTTTACAAAATTTAAAGAGATGTAAAAACTATAATATGAACTAAAAGGCAATTATATCGTTTTTTGTTGATACGGTTGCAAAAGTTCAAGCGATTCAGATACGCATCTATTTGAAATTAATGAGCTCGTAATTTTAGGTTTTTTGGTTGATTAGGGCTACCATCTTTGTCTATTTACGCGTAAAAGCACAGAAAGTAAATTTTTTCCAAGGTATGAATCATGTCATATGATAGTTTTATTGCTGAAGTTAATGCTGAATTTCGTCAGGAAAAGGCTCTTGCGTTTTGGAGACGTTATGGTGTTTCAGTTGTTGTTGCTGCCATTATTTTTGTCCTGATGATCGTCATTTATCAAATTTATCATCATGAACAAATAAAGAAAGCTGGATATATTGGTGATGCATTTGTAAAAAGCCTTGATTTTGCGGATACACGTCATTTTGATGAAGCTATGACGCAATTGGAAAGTGTTAAAGTCTCTAACTTTGGAGGGTATCCTTTTCTGGCTCGTTTGCGTGAGGCTTCTTTACTCATGGAACAAGGTGATGTTGTCAAATCAGTGGAGGTCTTTGATTCTGTCGCGGACGATGAAAAAGCACCGCAAATTTTGCGGAAAGTTGCAAAAATTCGGGCAGCTTATATTTTGGTTGATACAGGGACCTTAGATGATGTCAAAAAGCGCGTCAAAGATATGGAAAATGATATTGATCCTATGCGGATGTCTGCTAGAGAGGTTTTGGGTTTAGCAGCATATAAAGCTGATAAAATAGATGAGGCAGTTGATTATTTTCGAAAGATTTCTAAAGAAGGTGCGCTCGGATTAAAAATAACAGATCGAGCTCGGATTATGCTTGAGCTTATGCAAGCTGAAGGCAAGGCAAATAAGGAATAAATTTATGAGCCTTACCATTGCTATAGTTGGTCGCCCCAATGTTGGGAAGTCAACACTCTTTAATCGTTTGGTTGGGCAAAAATTGGCTTTGGTTGATGATAAGCCAGGTGTGACTCGTGATAGGCGTATTCATGCGGCAAAACTTCAAGATCTGCGATTTGATGTAATTGATACGGCTGGGCTTGAAGAAGCAGGTGATCATACACTTGAAGGTCGTATGCGCTCTCACACGAAGGTTGCCGTTGATGAAGCGGATCTCATTTTATTCATGTTTGATGCAAAGAGTGGAATAACGCCGAGTGATTTAAATTTTGCTTCATTGGTTCGCAAGTCAGGAAAACCGATTGTGCTTGTTGCTAATAAGTCCGAATCAAAAGCAGCCATGGGGGGAGAGTATGAAGCGTGGTCATTAGGTTTGGGGGAATCTTGCCCAATATCTGCTGAACATGGTTTAGGTTTTTCAGATCTTCGTGATGCAATTATCGATGCTATTGGTAAAGAAAAAGCTTTAAAGAGTAGGATCAAAGAAGAACATACTGCTGTACAGCCTGTATCTGTTGGTTATGATGTGGATGATTTTGAGGAAGAGGACTCTGTTTACGATGAAAGTAAACCCATCCGAATTGCGGTTGCTGGTCGTCCAAATACAGGAAAATCAACCCTTATCAATAAAATGTTAGGACAGGATCGTTTGTTGACAGGGCCTGAAGCGGGGCTTACACGCGATTCCATTTCTGTAGATTGGGAATGGAACGGTCGTCATGTTAAGCTTTTTGATACTGCAGGCTTGCGTCGAAAATCAAAAATTCAAGAAAAATTAGAAAAACTTTCCGTTGCGGATACTTTACGTGCAATTCGTTTCGCAGAGGTTGTAGTGATCGTTTTTGATGCAACTGCGCCTTTTGAAAAGCAGGATTTACAAATTGTTGATCTTGTGATTCGTGAAGGACGGGTTCCGCTTATTGCTTTTAATAAATGGGATCTTATTGAAAATAGGCAGGCAACATTAATTGATTTGCATGAAAAATGTACTCGTCTTCTCCCTCAGGTTCGTGGTTTGAGAGCTATCCCTTTATCGGGTCAATATGGTCAAGGCATTGATAAACTGATGGAAAATGTCATGATAATGCACTGTGTATGGAACCGCCGTATTTCTACGGCTAAATTAAACAGATGGCTTGAAACGGTTGTTACGCATCACCCACCACCTGCGATTTCGGGGCGCCGCCTTAAGGTTAAATATATAACACAGGTTAAAACACGTCCTCCTGGATTTGTGATTTCTTGTTCACGACCAAAGGTAATGCCTCAATCATATGTACGTTACCTTTCCAATGAATTACGTAATACATTTGATATGTTTGGTGTACCAATTCGCATATCATTACGAGCATCTGATAATCCTTTTGCAGCACGCTCCAGAAAGACATGAATTATCTTAATGCAAGAGTAGTTATAACAACTAGCGCCAAGCAAAGAGTATTTTGCTGGCTTGCGTAAAGGAAAACTTAATATCTATGAAATTGTAGGTCAGATGCTAATTTGCGGCGGACTATGCAAATAAAAAACAAAAGTATTTTTCCATTTATTAATATTTCAAGTACAAGGAGAAGGACTGAAAAAGTTGATTACAGTTATACAAAGTAGTTTAGAACTTGTGTTTAAAATTCTATTTACGTAATCTTACTGCATAATGGATATTAAATTGTAGAGCTATGTTGTGCATTAAAAGATGTAGAAGTCATCATCGATGATAGTCTATTTACTAATGATGGATGAAATGTACAATATTTGGCTTGTTGAGGAGGATATTTTCCCAGAATGTTTTTAGAGCTGCGGCGTGAGAACAGATATGGGTTGCTAGAGGTGAGGTGGAAACATATTATTCGCAGGTGAGACTGATCGTTTTAAGGTGCATTAGTAATTGGATGTATAAAATTGAAAGATACGTTATTCATGCGATAAATTGTGATAGATTTCTTTTAGCGTCTTGACGAATAAATTCAGGAACAATATGATGTCCAAGGTTTTATGAGATACGTTCTTACTTTGCTTTTTGACTAAGGAGCTAATTATGGTGGAGGGCGGTGAACCCGTTGTGTCACGGGAAGGAGCTGAAGAAAAAGAGCAAGGGGGACGCTTTCGTTCAGAGGATTTAGAATGTCGGAGTGAAAATTTAGGTAGAGCTTTAATGCGTAAGAAAGCATTAGAGAAGCAGAAGTACGAGAATGAGGGAGGAGAGTCACAAGGGAGGGTAGCGCATGCGATTAAGCTTTCCAGTGAGTTTCTGGCGAGTATTGTTGTAAGCGTTGTTTTGGGGTTGGGATTTGATAAGTTAGCAGGTTCATTACCATGGGGGTTGGTGTTTTTTCTTTTTCTCGGATTTGCTGCTGGTGTATTGAGTGTTCTTCGAACTGTGGGGTATATTCCTTCCAGTCGATTAAGGCAAAAAGGCGTATTGCGCCCAGATAAAGGGACCGATAAGAGGTCCGATAAATGAGGTTGAAGTGACATCACACGCTCCAGATCCTATCCATCAATTTGAGGTTTCGCGGCTGATAAAGATTTCCATAGGAGATATGGATTTATCGTTTACAAATGTATCATTTTTTATAGTAGCTACAGTTGTTGTAACTTCAGTTTTTCTCTTCATTTCATCATCAAGTCGTGGGCTAGTTCCAACGCGAATGCAGTCTTTTTCAGAAGTTGCGTATGAATTTGTAGCGTCGACTTTACGAGAATCATCTGGTGTGCAGGGAATGAAATTTTTTCCTTTAGTTTTTTCCTTGTTTACTTTTATTTTGGTTGCTAACTTTATTGGTCTTTTTCCCTATTTTTATACAATTACCTCTCAGATTATGATTACGTTCTCATTGGCTATGGTAGTAATTTTGACAGTGATTGGTTATGGTTTTTATAAGCATGGAGTCAGTTTTTTGAGATTGTTTGTTCCCAGTGGTGTGCCTGTTGTGG
This sequence comes from Bartonella refiksaydamii, assembly GCF_902652675.1. Classification (NCBI taxonomy): domain Bacteria; kingdom Pseudomonadati; phylum Pseudomonadota; class Alphaproteobacteria; order Hyphomicrobiales; family Bartonellaceae; genus Bartonella; species Bartonella refiksaydamii. The sequence goes on along the minus strand of NZ_LR736289.1, from coordinate 169,032 downwards.
TTTTGCCTCTGGTTACGATGATTGAGGTTATTTCGTTTCTTTCTCGTCCTATTAGTCTTTCACTTCGTCTTTTTGCTAATATGCTTGCTGGTCATATTACTCTCAAAGTATTTTCTGGTTTTATTGTCTCAATGATTGGGGTAGGGATTGTAGGTGTTGGCGGTTCGGTTTTGCCGCTTGTCATGACCGTAGCGATTACTGCTCTTGAATTTTTGGTTGCATTTCTTCAGGCTTATGTCTTTACGGTTCTGACTTGTATGTATCTTAATGATGCAGTTCATCCAGGACATTAATGAAATTGGCGGTTTTCCGTCGAATAGTATAATTTCGCTAAAAGGAGAATAATATGGAATTAGTGCTTGCAGCAAAATATATTGGCGCTGGTCTTGCTTGCTTTGGTATGGCTGGGACAGCTTTGGGCCTTGGAAATATTTTTGGTAGCTATCTTTCTGGGGCATTACGCAATCCATCAGCAGCAGATAGTCAGTTTGGTCGTCTCGTCTTTGGTTTTGCTGTGACGGAAGCTTTGGGTATTTTTTCATTGCTCATTGCTTTGTTGCTTCTTTTTGGGGTTTGATTATTGTCTTAAGGGGGTTCTTGTTTTCTATAATGAGAGGCAGGTATCCCCCTTTTTTCTTAACGGAAAGAACGTTAGTTAATTGTCATCGGTTGTTGGGGGGCTTTAATGAGTTTTTTGAAAGATGAAAGAAGATGTTTGTTTCCAACGCTTATGCACAGACTACTGAAGCGCCTATAGAACATATCAAGAATATGGCAGAGCATGCGGATCGTGTGTTTCCGCCTTTTGATTTTGTGTATTTTGGTTCGCACTTTTTTTGGCTGGCAATTTCTTTTGGTTTTTTTTATCTCTTTATCTCTCGTGTAATTGTACCGCGTATTGGTGGTGTTATTGAAACACGTCGAGATCGAATCGCATCTGATTTAGATCAGGCAATGCGTATGAAGCAGGAAGCAGATACCGTAGTTGAAATTTACGAGCGGAAATTGGCTGAGGCTCGTTTGCGGGCTCATGATATAGCGCAAGTGGCGAGTGAAGAGTTAAAAGAAAAGATAGAGCTTGAACAAAAGGAAATTGAAGAAAGTTTAGGAAAAAAGTTAGCAGATGCTGAAAAACAGATAATAAAGATTCGTGATAAGGCTATGCAAAATGTTGGCTCTATTGCCGAAGAAGTAGCTCTTGAAATCGTGAAAAAATTGACTGATGTTAATATGAGCAAAGAGGCTGTTCGTTCAGTTATTAAAGTTGCTGATTACTGAAGGATACGAGAATGACTGATACTTTTTGGGCTTTTGTTGGGTTAATTCTTTTTCTAGCTCTTTTGGTTTATTTCAAAATTCCACAGATGATTGTACACCATCTTGATGCACGAGCAAAGCGTATAAAAGAGGAGCTTGATGAAGCTCTGCGTCTTCGTGAAGAGGCACAGGAGGTGCTGGCTGAATATCAGCGCAAACACGCAGAAGCAGAGAAGGATGCCCAAGAGATTATTGCAGCAGCTAAGCATGAAGTTGCGGCTATTATCGCTCAGGCTCGTACAAAAACGGAAGAATATGTAAGGAATCGCAATAAGTTAGCAGAGCAAAAAATTGCTCAAGCAGAAGCTCATGCAATACGTATGGTTTCTTCATCTGCTATCGATTTAGCAGTTTCTGCTGCACGTACACTTATAGCAAAAGAATTAGATTCTAATAAAGCGAATGAACTTATTAAAGAGTCTCTTGGTGAAGAATTTCTTACCAAAATGAAAGCATATCTTAATTAATGATTAATGGCAGTTTGGAGTATTTAATTTTAACAGCATAGTGCCTTTTTAATATTGAGTGTTTTATCTTTTTCAGATTTTTCTCGTACTATTAATTTTCGCACTTAGTTTAGAGAAATGCTCTACCTTGTCCTCAAGTTCATCTTTTGACACTGTCATGGATGGTATAACGCAAGATCTGTAAGACGCTATTATTTTAATTTACTAGCTTGAAATGTTGTGGCTGTTCTTGTATTTAGGCGGTTCATGGGAAGTGTATTTACCATTTTCAAATAGTTTTTCCCTATGCGCTGCTGTGAAGTAAAAATAAACGTTTTGTTATTCATAGGGAGTTCTTACTGTATTTAATGTTTCTCATAGAGTATGTAAAACGATGAAATACCATTATAAGCTAATATCTTGTTGTTTGATAATTACACAACTTTTTGAGCAGTTATCATAAAGTAATATTTGCATTACAAATTCTACAACTGCTTTTAGAATTATACCAAAATTCATGCTGGAATTTTCCCATAATATTTTTTAATATTTAATAACAGCAAGTAGAGAAATTTTATCTTCATCATTTTTTATTTAGAGAATGTTTAAATTTTATACTACAAGTTTTGAGAAATCTGCTACTGCTTCTGTAATGGTATGGATACGTTTGAGAAGAGTAAGGCGATTAGTGCGAATATCAGGATTTTTATCATTCACCAATACTTTTTCAAAAAATATATCGATAAGTTTCCCAAGTGGCGCTAGCGTAGTGAGTGCACCTGATAAATTTGTTGTATTGATGTGATCACGAACTTTTTTTTCTACCTCAATGATTTCTTGATAAAGCTGTTTTTCTTCTGTTTCAATAAAGAGTTCAGGAGTAATTTCATTTGCTATTATTGTGCCTTTTGGGAATGCATTTTCAAGAATATTTACAGTGCGTTTTGCAGCGGCCAAAAAGCTGCTTCCATCACTTGTATTGATAAAGGCAATAAGTGCTTCGACACGACGCGTGATTAATAAAAAGTCATCAGCATCTTTGTTTAAGACTGCTTCAATAGCATCATAACGGGCACCTTCTTCTTTTAGATAGATTTTCAAACGTTCATGAAAAAAGGACAACAAGTCTGTTAAAACATATTGTACTTTTTCTGGAAGTATATTCTGCGACTGTTCAGTTTCTATTGGGGATATTTCATGTTTTATTTTTTGTTGTAAAAAAAGATTTGTTGCCAAATTAAACAGTGGCATAAGATTGATTTTCCAGTCACGCGAAAGCACAAGCTTAATAATTCCTAATGCTGCTCGTCTTAACGCATAAGGATCTTTTGAACCGGTTGGTTTTTCATTAATGAGCCAAAAACCAATGAGCGTATCAATTTTATCAGCCAGCGCAATTGTTATAGCAAGAGGTTCTTGTGGAACACGGTCTGTTGGTCCTAGAGGTTTATAGTGGTCTTCGATTGCTTCAGCTACGCGAGGATTTTCTCCCTGAAGAAGAGCATATTTTCGTCCCATGAGTCCTTGCAGTTCAGAAAATTCTCCAACTACTTCTGTTTGCAAATCAGCTTTTGCGAGTACTGCTGCACGTTTAGCTAAGAGAGGATTTGCTTGCACTAAAGGAGCAATTTTTTGTGCTATGATAGCAATTCGTTCTACTCTTGCACCTTGTGTACCTAATTTTGCATGGAAAGTTACATTTAAATGATCAAGTCGTGCCATCCTTTGATCAAGAGGCTTCTTTAAATCAAGATCAAATTTTTTTGCAGAAGATTCCAATTGCTTGATATCGGGCAAATTATGCTGGTCTGTCTGCCAAAAATAGAGCGCATCGGAAAGACGAGCACAGACAACTTTACTATTTCCTTTAGAAATTTCTTTGCCTTCATCATTTGCAAGGATATTAGCAACGAGAATAAAATGATGAGAGAGCTTGATTTTTTCGCCCTGTTTACGGGTTACAAAACATTTTTGATGGGCTCGAATGGTCAAGCGAATGATTTCTGGAGGGATATCAAGGAAAGATTTGTCAAAATTACCCATAAGAACAACAGGCCATTCAACAAGTCCAGCAACTTCTTCTAAGAGAGCATTATCTTGAACCAGTTCTAAACCGTTTGCAAAGCAAAGATTTTGGGCATCAGCCAAAATAATATTCTTTCGCCTTTCGGCATCGAGAATAACTTTATGAGCTTCAAGTTGGGCGATATAATCATCAAAACGGCGAATTTGGAGTGGTTTCTCCTCACTTAAGAAGCGATGACCGTAGGTCAGATTATTGCTTTTGAGAGAATCAATTGTAAATGGAATAACATGTGTTTCACCAATTTCTGGTCCGAAGACGCAAAGAATGTTTTGTAAAGATCGAATCCACTTTAGCACTCCACTTTTTGCTGAATCTTTACCCCAACGCATAGACTTCGGCCATGGAAAGTTGCGAATAATATTTGGTAAAATATCGGCAATAATTTCTTCTGCATTCCGACCTTTTTTGATGATTTTAGCGGTATAAAAATCGCCTTTCTTATGATCATGTGCAATGTGTGCCTCAGAAATGTTGCTCAGTCCTGTCGCGCGTAGGAAGCCATCAATTACGTGCTGTGGTGATTTTATATTGGGGCCTTTGCGTTCTTCATAGATATCTTTTGAGCGCATAGAAATTCCACGTACGTCTAATGTTAGCCGACGAGGTGTCCAATATTCACGAGCAGCTTTATAGGTTAATCCCGCCTTTACAAGTTGATCCGTAACAGACTTTTTGAGGTCGGCAGCAGCTTTGCGTTGCATCCGAGCAGGAATTTCTTCGCTAAAAAGTTCCAGAAGAAGATCAGACATTAGGCCTCTCCTTTAGGGGGTATTTGACCGGCTTTTGTGAGCAAGAAAGCTTCTCCACAGCGGCGTGCGAGATCACGAACGCGAAGAATATAACTTTGTCGCTCAGTCACAGAAATAACGCCACGTGCCTGCAAAAGATTAAAGATATGACTAGCTTTAATACATTGGTCATAAGCTGGAAAAACACACAGATGTAGACCATTTTCTTGATTTGGTTTTCCAGCTTCAAGAAGTGCGATGCATTCGCGCTCTGCATCGATAAAATGCTGGTGTAGCAATTTGGTATCAGCAAACTCAAAATTGTAGTATGAATATTCTTGCTCTGCTTGTAAAAAAATATCCCCGTAACTTATTTTGTTTTCGTCATCTAAGCCATTAAAGTTAAGATCATAGACATTATCAACACCCTGTATATACATTGCTAGACGTTCAAGCCCGTAGGTGAGCTCTCCTGAAACTGGAGCACACTCAATGCCACAAACCTGTTGAAAATAAGTAAATTGAGAAATTTCCATTCCATCGCACCAACATTCCCACCCAAGCCCCCAAGCTCCTAAGGTTGGACTTTCCCAATCATCTTCAACAAAGCGAATATCATGAAGTTTTGTATCAAGACCAATGGCTTGTAGTGACTTTATATAAAGTTCTTGTAAATTGGGGGGAGAAGGCTTGAGAAGAACTTGGAATTGATAATAGTGCTGTAAGCGATTTGGATTTTTACCATATCGACCATCTGTTGGGCGTCGAGAAGGTTGAACGTATGCCACTTTCCAAGGGCGTGGCCCCAATGAGCGTAATGTTGTAGACGGATGAAAAGTTCCAGCCCCGACTTCCATATCATAAGGTTGCAAAATTGCGCATCCATAATGAGCCCAATAATTTTGTAAAGTTAAGATAAGCCCCTGAAAAGAACGTGTTGGATTAAGATGTTCAGGTAGTTTCACGCTTTATACTCTTTAATATTTAATCAATAGACAAAAACGAAAGGAACTTCGGTTTCTATACTTGTCTATTGTCTCATAGGGTTACGGTCAAGCATCGTTATTTATTGCAAACCAAATTTCAATTTCTTTTGAATTTCCTTCGCGTTTTTTGCGTCCCCGTCAATTGCATGATTCCACTGAAATATTGCTTCACGTTTGCGTCCAACTTGCCAATAGGCATCACCTAAATGATCATTTAATGTTGGATCTTCAGGATGTAATTTGACAGCATTTTCTAGTACTTGAACAGCTTGGTTATATTGTTTAAGTTTGTAATAAGCCCATCCTAGAGAATCAAGGATGTAACTATTTTGCGGTTGTAATGTAGAGGATTTTTGCAACATATGGAGTGATTCTTCAAGCTTTTCACCACGTTCAACAAGTGAATAGCCTAGATAGTTAAGGATTTGCGGTTGATCAGGGAAAAATTCAAGTGCTTTTCGCAGATCAATTTCGGCTTTTGTCCATTGTTGCGAATGTTCGAAAGCGATACCGCGCTGGTAAAAAAGTTTCCAATCATCTCGTTGAAATTTTTTTATCCTTGCAATGGCATGATTCAGAATTTGGATAGCCTCGACAAATCTATTATCTTGTATATAAAAAGCGGCTAACGTTATCAAAATGGAGCGATCGTTGGGAAATTTTTTCTTTAATGACAAGAGTAATTTGATAGCTTCATTGTAATTATCATCATTTGCAAAGAGAAATGCAAGTTGAAGTTGTCCATCTCTATAATAAGGGGATTGATGCGGTAAGGCGCGGTAAAGTTTAATGGCTTGATTAGGATTCCCCAATTTAGTAGAAATATTTGCCAATTGAAATAATGTTGCGTCATTTTGAGGGTACAAGGCGAAAGATAACTGTTTGAAAATAAGTGCAATTTGTCCTGAGTTTTTGTAGTTGAGGGCTGTTCCAAAGTTGTACAATACCTCTCCCGCTCCTTGTTGGGGTGTTTTTACGAACTTTTCTAAGGAAGCACTTTTTTCAACTTTTTTTCGTATGTTTTTGAGTGTTTCTCTGCCTGACAACTTTTGTTCTCCATGTTTGAGAGTTTGAAGAGCTTGGTTACGCATTTTATGGCGCAATTGAAATGAAGCATAGGCTATTATAATACGTTCATAGGTATTAGGGGCGATAAGAGTTCCTTGTTTGTTATTGAGTGCTTGAATAAAATATTTTTTTGCGTCTTGTGTACGTTCTGCAAGATCGCTCATGAGTGCGAGATGATAGTGTATAAAAAGGTTGTACCAATCAGGCCCTTTGATTTTTTCAAGATCAGCAATTGCTTGAGATTTTTGTCCAGATCCGAATGTAATCCACGCACCAATGAGTTCAATTATTGGATTATTGGATGCTGGAGGTGCTTTTAATTGCAAAAGAAGCTTGGCATTTTTGTAGTCTTTTTTTATAAGGCTTTCTACCGATAACGTTAAGGAAACAAAGGGAGTTATAATATTTTGTTTTTTTAATTTTTTTGCTTGCTGAACAGCTTCTTTGAATATTCCCATGGAGAGCATGGCTTCAAGGAGCTCTTTTTGTGTTTCAATGTTATCAGGTTTATGAGCAAGTGCTTGTTTAAAATAACTGATAGCAAGATCTGTTTTATTTTCATGATTTGCGACCCTTCCAGCTAAATAGGCGCCTGCAAATGAAGTGGTATTTATAGCGGCATTTATTTTGCTGTAGGTAGCTGAAGTCATCAACATGATACCCGCAATAAAGAGAGTAAAAAAGCGGGATATTGTCGCACTGTGCATAGAGCTAGTCCTTTTTAAGATAATCAATAGATTTTGTGGTTTGTAGATTATATCCGATTACTTTGTTGAAAAATATTATGATTCTTGCAAATAATCAGTTTACGCGTGCAATACAAAAATCAACAGTTTCGACGAGTGCATTGTGAGCGAGGCTTTTGTTCATTGAGGCAAGAGCAGCGATTGCACGTGTTCCATAGATGCGTGCTTGCTCTATTGTCTCTGAGAGGCTATCATATTTTTCTATTAAGTATTGCGCATGTGCGAAAGCTTCATCATTGTTATTGCCGTTTTCAAGAGCTTGTTCCCAGAATGCTTTTTCTACTGTATTACTACGTGCGTATGCGAGAATAACAGGCATTGTGATTTTACCTTCTCTAAAATCGTCCCCTATATTTTTTCCTAAATGTTTAGCTGTGCCACCATAGTCAAGCGCATCATCAATTAATTGGAAAGCTAGTCCTAACAATGTACCATATTCACGTAATGCAGAACGCTCTTTATCTTTATAACCTGCAATAATTGGTCCGACTTCAGCAGCAGCTGAAAAAAGTGCTGCTGTTTTTGCATTGATGATTTTGAGATAGTCTGAAGCACTGGTTTGTATATTTTTTGCCGCAGAAAGTTGCATAACCTCCCCCTCAGCAATAATTGCAGCAGCGTTCGCTAGGACAGAGAGCGCTTCTATAGAACCAACATCAACCATCATTTTAAAAGCTTGTCCTAACAGGAAATCACCAACAAGTACACTTGCTTGATTTCCCCAAATCATTCGAGCAGTAGATTTTCCGCGTCGTAAATTACTTTCATCAATCACGTCATCGTGTAACAAGGTTGCTGTATGCATAAATTCAACAGCTGTTGCAAGTTTTATATGCCCATCACTTTGATAACCAAACATATGAGCAGAAGCTAATGTGATCATTGGGCGCAATCGCTTTCCACCTGATAAAATAAGACGGTTGGAAATTTCAGGAATCATTTTAACCTCTGATTTTGCCATAGAGAGGATAAATTGATTTACGCGCTCCATATCATGTTGGGTAAGATTAATAAGGGATTGGAGAGATATTTGATTTATTTTTGAGGCTACACTCAATGTGTTTGCTCCTAGAGTATTGCAATGGACATATATGAATTCTATTTTGTCTACTAGCATAAAGGGGCTTTTGTTTTGACTCAAGCTTTTGATGGTTATTTTGAAGCAGAAGTCTTGGTTGATATTGGCAAGGAATATTTTAAAAACTTGTGTAATATTGTTGTAATGGAGTTGTGGGAAAAATTTGAAACAGTTTTTTAACAGCAATTGATAGTAAAAAATGTAGTTTATAAAGATGGACATTAGGTTTTTAAATGGACGAAATAGCGAATCAAAATGATGAAACAATTGACGGTTTTCATCGTGGAAATTTTTATTTGGTTCAACCACGTAAATATGGTCATCGTTCTGGCGTAGACGCTATGTTGTTGGCCAGTTTAGTGCCCAATGATTTTAAGGGTAAGGTTGTTGATTTAGGGGCTGGGGCTGGTGCAGCTGGATTAGCGGTCGCCTCGCGTTGTTTAGAGGTTCATGTTACATTGGTTGAACGGTCAGATTTTATGGCATCTTACGCTAAAAAAACGCTTACGCTAGAACAAAATAAGAAACTTGCTAAGCGAGTGTGCTTGTTAGAAGCAGATGTTACTTTTAAAGGCAAAGAACGCTTAAAAGCAGGATTAGCGGATAATTCTTTTGATTTTGCAATTATGAATCCACCTTTTAATAGTCCTTCTGATCGCAAAACACCCGATAAACAAAAGCTTGAGGCGCATGTTATGCCTGAGGCTATGTTTAATAATTGGTTGCGGGGTGCAGCGGCGATTGTTAAGCCGGGCGGGTATTTAGGGCTAATTGCACGTCCGCAATCGTTGATTGACGTATTGCGTGCTTCAGAGGGGCGCTTTGGTGGTATATGTATAATTCCTATTCACGCACGCGCTGCAACGGCAGCAATTCGCTTTTTATTTTATGCAAAACGAGGAAGCAGAGCGAATCTATCTGTATTGCCGGCGTTAGTTATGCATGAGAGTGGTGATCATGCTTTTTCACCTTGGATTGATGCTATTAATAATGGACGCATAAGTTTGTGGGAATTTTTTAAATAATATCTTGTGTTTTTCAATTTATTATTTAAATTCGGGTTAAACTTTTAGCTTTTTAGGAGATTTTTATTATGGATGAAATCGGCTGTGAGTTTGCATTTTGGAGCTGTTTCTGCACTTTTCTGTTCAGTTATGCTCTCCCTTTTTTATTCCCTTGTCTTTTTCCCTAACTTATAAGGAAAGTCTATTTTGATGGATTTTATCAAAAATCTTGTTCCAAACCGTTTTTGTTCCAGTAAACCTGAAATTCCTGTCGTGCGTCTTCATGGAGCAATTCTGGATTCAACTTCATTGATAGCACGTACTCTTTCGTTGGGCAGGTGTGCCAATCTTTTAGACAAGGCTTTTTCTTACAAAAAAGCACCAGCTATTGCCATCGTTGTTAATTCTCCTGGTGGATCACCTGTGCAATCGCGTCTTATTTTTAAGCGTATTCGTGATTTAGCTGAGAAAAAGAATAAACAAGTTCTTGTCTTCATTGAAGATGTTGCAGCATCGGGTGGTTATATGATCGCTTGTGCTGGGGATGAAATTTTTGCTGATCCTTCCTCAATTGTTGGCTCCATTGGAGTTGTCTCAGCTTCCTTTGGTTTTACTGAGCTTTTGAAGAAAATTGGCGTCGAGCGGCGCGTTTATACAGCAGGAAAGAACAAGGTTACATTAGATCCTTTCCAGCCAGAAAAAAAGGTGGATGTTGAGCATTTAAAATCTCTACAACTCGAAGTTCACCAAACTTTTATCGATTTAGTTAAGGAACGGCGTGGAGAAAAATTATCAGACGACTCAAATATTTTTACAGGAATGTTCTGGAGTGGAAAGAAAGGCCTTGAACTTGGTCTCGTTGACGGATTGAATGATGTACGCTCTGTTATTAAAGAGCGTTTTGGAGATGATACCAAACTGCGATTAATTGCTCCTCCAAAAAGTTTTCTGGGGCCTAAAATTCCTTCAGGAGTTACTGCTGATGTAATTTATACAGCAGTTGATAGTGCATTGGCAGCGGTGGAAGAGCGCGCGCTTTGGCAGCGTTATGGTTTATGATTATAATAGTGATTCTATAATATGCTAAATTTAATTAATAATTTTACTGAAATAGCAGTGGTGAGAGGTAAAAAGCCTTGAAATGATACGAATTGCATTCAGTTTGTTTTGTATTATAGTCCTCCTTCTTTGTTGTTTTTTGAGGAAACGATTGCGGGGTATTTACCGTGTCGAAGCTACGCAAAATACGGGTAAAAGGAACACATTGGTAAAGGATCCTTATACAGGCGAATATGACGTCAGATGATATCGGATGTACAAGCTCCATTCAGAGGACATTCTTATGTATTTACACCCATTAAATTGAATTTAGCTTTACATGTTGTAGGACAGCGCTCTGATGGTTATCATTTAATAGAAAGTTTGATTTATTTTAGTCTTAGCGGTGATTGTTTAGGTTGTGCACCTTTTATAAGGGATCACTTCATTTTGACGGGTCCTTTTGCGGATGAGCTTGCTTCTGGTTCAGATAATTTAGTTATTTGCGCACATGATTTTATGCGCAAAAATTTTCCTGAAAGTGCTAAACCTATCTTTTTTCAACTTGTTAAAACGTTACCTGTTGCTTCAGGCATTGGTGGTGGTTCTGGTGATGCGGCCGCTGTTTTGAGTCTATTGCGTCAGCAGTGGAATCTTGGTTGTTCTTGTGAAGAATTAGCAAAAATGAGTTTAGAGCTTGGCGCTGATGTGCCAATGTGTCTTTTTGCATTGGAATATCAGCAGTCACTTTTTGTGAAAGGAATTGGGCAGGATATTACACGACTAAAAGACACTTGTTCTCTTGCAATGGTATTGGTTAATCATGGTCAACAAATTGCAACGAAAGCTGTTTTTATGGCTTTAGAAAATTGCAATCATTCTCCTCTAAAAATTGATCCCGTAGCCTTAAAGACTGTTGATTCATTAGTTGAAGCTTTGAGGGAAACGCGTAATGATCTTTTTGCTCCTGCTTTAAAAATTGCACCTCAATTAACACAAGTGTTATCTATATTAGATGAATGTGGCTCTCTTTTTTCTCGTATGTCTGGGACGGGGGCAACTTGCTTTGGTATTTTTAAAGATCAACAAGCAGCCCAAAAGGCAGCTTTTTTTATCAAATTACTGCATCCAAATTGGTTTGTGAAACCTATCATGACTTTAGGAAAGACTTAAGAGACAAATATAAAGGTAAAAGATTTGCTTAATAAAGATTCTGTTATGTATAATAGAGAGATTAAGCAAGAGAGTAGGCGTTTTTTATTTTTCAGATCAAGTTAGTACATGCTAGGATAATACGCTAAAAGAGGAATCAAATGCAGTGCAGGGTATTCTGTATTGAGTTTTTTTGTTTTTATGTCTGTGCAAGAGTTCACTAAGATGTTTGGTAAGCTTTTTACCCTGTAGGGCTTGCAGAAAAGAGGCAGGCTACAAAAATGTGGTTTTATTGTATTTGTGATTTATGAAAGATGTTTAATTTACCGCTTCAGCCAAATTTTTCACGTGAATTGGATTTGCAGAAACAGGGTTTTTTTTATATAGCGGGTGTTGATGAAGTCGGACGTGGACCTCTCGCTGGGCCTGTCGTGACAGCAGCAGTCATTTTGGATAAAGACCATATTCCTGATGGGCTAAATGATTCAAAAAAACTTTCTATTCTACAACGTAGGAAGCTATATAATAAAATTTTGCAAAGTGCATTAGCGATTTCAGTTGCTAGTCTTTGTGCCCGTACGATTGATCAGTCTAATATTAGAAAAGCAACTTTAGAAGCGATGCGTCGTTGTATTACAGGATTAGCAATTCCGGTACATTATGCACTCATTGATGGACGTGATATTCCTTCCAAGCTGCCATGTTCGGCAACAGCTTTGATTAAAGGTGATCAGCGTTCGGTTTCAATTGCAGCAGCGTCTATTATTGCCAAAGTGACGCGTGATCGGATGATGGAATGTGCAGGACAAGTTTATAAAGATTATGGTTTAGAAAAGCATGTAGGTTATGCAACGCCAGCGCATCGTGCGGCTCTTAATAAATACGGGCCAGTTGTGGGATTACATCGTTATAGTTTTGCACCACTCAAAGGGTAGGAAATGTGGTTAAAATCAATAACTTATTATAAGAGCAAGGGATTTAGTGGTTATTGATTTTATTATGTTTTTTTGCCTCAATCCCTAATTTTTTTTGGAGCTTTTTTATCGCTTCTAGTGCTAATCTTTTGCGATCTGCGCTCTTTGTATAATGGGATGGCATGCTGTCGTCCGTCCAACCAAAAAGTGCTTTCAATTGTGATACCGTTGCCCCTGAATTAGCAGCATGTGTTGCTGCTAGTTTTCTCAAACCATGTGCTGATTTTTTAATACCTGCTTGGTTGCATGCTTTATAAAACATTTTGCTAAAGTTATCTTTAGATGTTTTTTTCCGCATTTGCTACAAATAAATGTTTCTTCACCAATAGGACCAATTTTAAGAGTTTCTGCTAATTCAGTCAAAATTGGGAGAAAAACATCTGTTTGATATTTGCTTTTCTCTATCTTAAGATGAACGATATTATCTTTGACATCTTTCCAACCAATTCGTACCGTATCATCACGACGCAAACCCGTGTGAAGAAGAACATCAATCCAGACGCGTTCATGCGTACCTGAAGTCCATTGTTTATAATATTTTTCAACATCTTCTTCTGTTCAAACAGGAAAGCCGCTTGTTTTTTTGCACGCAGTTCTTTTGACCCCTAAAGTTGGATTATTTTCTAAAAGATCTTGTTCAATTGCCCACTTAAAAAGCCCTTTAAGTGCTTTTAGAAAACTTACAGCCATTGCTGGTGTTTCTTTGCGCCGTTCAACATCGGCTATGATATGTTTCTTTTCGATTGCTTGGTATGGAATATTTCCTATAGTATCACATACCTTCATAAGGATGAGTTCTCTTTGCCTTTTCGTAGCTTTAGCAAGGTTATGCCAATTTGAGCTATTAAAATACTGTTTAAGCAGCCATGCAAATGACCCTTCAACAAGTTTACCGGTTTTGGATTTAGGAAGTATAAGCCCTTGTAATTCGGCAAGTGCGCTTTTCTAGTTGTCGACAAACTCTTACGTTCCATAGGTTCCATGAACTTGTAGTTTGACAGTAGGTTTTGTACTAAGTGGGGAGAGGTCTGATTAGTTAGGATAAGTGGTAATTTGTTGTTTTTATGCGTGTTTTTTACCATTAAATGCGCGTTTTGTCAAAATGGATTTTGACACCCCAAATTGCAAAAAAGAGTGAAAAATCGTAAAAATCGGAATTTAGTGCTAAAAATGAGAGAAGGCTTTGAAAGGTCTTGGAAAATACTTTGAAGGACCTTTGAAGCCCCTTTGAGACTCTCGTGAAAACCCTGTGAAAAAAATAAATTGCTGCATAACCTAGTGGCAAATTATGCAAGACTTGCTGTCAAGCTACAATGAGACTGCTTCTCTCTATGAAAAAAGAAGCACATATTTGTCGTGAGAGTTTTGCAATAAAGCCTTTAAATTCTTTGAGTTATGAAATTGTTGACATGTCTGTTAGAATTTTAAATGTTTTTTCACAAGAAGACTTAGCAGAATTCAAAAAATTAATGGAGGAAGTTGCCAAAACAAGATATGTTTTGTAGAGACATGTTGGAAAAAAACTATTCCCTAACCTTTATTTACGAACCCTGTACCTTGAAAAAATATAAAAATCAATGGGATATATGAATGAAAAGGAGTATAATATCACGCAAAGAGCGCTATAGGGATGATAGGTTATGACAATTCTTCCTCTCAATAGTGCTTCGATAAAAGAGGCAGTTGCACTTCTTAAACAAGGGAAGTTAGTGGCTCTACCATCAGAAACTGTCTATGGACTGGCAGGTGATGCAACCAATGGGAGGGCAGTGTCTTCTATTTTTTTCACAAAGAGGCGACCACAATTTAATCCTCTTATTGCGCATGTAAGCAGTATTAGCATGGCGGAACGCTACGTTGAAATTGATTTTCTTTCGCGTCGATTGATGGAGGTATTTTGGCCAGGGCCTTTGACGTTAGTTCTGTCTTTAAAGACACAGCATAATATCCATCCTTTAACTACTTCTGGTTTGAATACATTGGCTGTTCGTTTTCCAGATAGCCATTTTGCAGAAGTTGTACAATGTTTTGGTCGACCTCTCGCTGCTCCTAGTGCAAATAGATCAGGATGTCTTAGTCCCACTTCGGCTGAAGCTGTTTTTGCATCTTTAGGGGAATCTGTTCCTCTGATACTTGATGGAGGACCTTCTAAAATAGGGCTTGAATCAACGATTATTAAGGTTTGTAATGAAAGTATTTATCTTTTACGTCCTGGAGGGCTTCCGGCTGAAGAGATTGAAAAAGTTGCAGAAAAATCGCTGAAACGGATAGATCAACGAGCTGCGATTGAGGCGCCTGGTATGTTAAAATCGCATTATGCACCCAATGCGGCGGTGCGTTTGAATGTGCAAAAGGTAGAAAGTAGTGAAGCGCTTTTAGCATTTGGACCTAAACGCATTGCACATAGTGAAAACGCCGTTTCTGTTTTAAATCTTAGCGAAAGAGGGAAGTTGGAAGAAGCTGCTTGTCATTTATTTCAATACATGAAGGAATTGGATGCACTCAAGGTGAGATGTATTGCAGTGGAGCCTATTCCGTCATATGGATTAGGTGAGGCTATTAATGATCGTTTAATACGTGCTGCAGCTCCAAAGGAGGAATGAAGATGGAGCAGGAGCTAATTGAGAGCTTTAGAAAAATTGTTGGCGTGGCACATGCTGTAACGGATCAGGCATTGATCGCACCATATTTGATTGATGAACGTGGGCTTTTTCATGGAAAAACACAGTTGCTTTTACGTCCATCTTCCACAGCGGAGGTTTCATCAATTATGCGACTAGCTAACCAAACACACACGCCGATTGTACCTCAGGGGGGGAATACAGGTCTCGTAGGTGGTCAACTGCCAGATGAAAAAGGGTGTGGCGTTCTTTTATCTATGGAACGATTAAATAAGATTAGATGTCTTAATCTTGAGGGTAATTTTGCTGTGGTGGAAGCTGGTGTTATTTTACAAAATTTACAGAAAAAAGTGGATGAATCTGGTCGTTTTTTTCCTCTTTCTCTGGCTTCAGAAGGTTCTTGTCAGATAGGGGGAAATCTCTCATCTAACGCTGGAGGGACCGCTGTTATAGCGTATGGCAATATGCGTGAGCTTTGTCTTGGTTTAGAAGTTGTTTTGCCTGATGGCCGTATTTTGGATGATTTGCGTTTTGTAAAGAAAGACAATAGCGGCTATGATTTGAAAAACCTTTTTATTGGTGCGGAAGGCACTTTAGGCATTATAACAGCAGCAGTTTTAAAGCTTTTTCCAAGGACTAAAGGAAAAGCAGTTTCTTTGGTAGGCTTGGATAGTCCAGCGAAGGCTCTAGCTCTTTTATCTCTTGCTCAATGTCATGGAGGAGGGATGTTAACTGGCTTTGAGCTTATGGGAAAAATTAGCTTGCAAATGGCTTTAAACTACAAGATGTGTAAGAAGCTTCCTCTTGAGCATGAGCATGAATGGTATGTATTGATTAATATTTCATCATTGCAGAGCGATGCAGAGGCATTATCAGTACTAAGTGTTATTTTGGAAGAATCTTTAAAGAATGCTGTGATAGAAGAGGCAGTTGTTGCGCAATCATTAAAGCAGCAAGATTTTTTTTGGCAATTGCGTGAAAGTATATCATCTGCACAGAAGTTAGCGGGAGGGTCTATTAAGCACGATATTGCGGTGCCTCTTGCTTCTATTCCTGATTTTATCGCTGAGGCAGCACATATTGTTGAAGATATTGCTCCAGGAGCGCGGGTGGTTTGTTTTGGACACATGGGCGATGGGAACCTTCATTACAATATTACGCAGCCTGTTGGAGCTGATACTGCAGCGTTTTTGCAATTATGGTCACAAATGAATCACCGGATTCATAGTCTAGTAATGCATTATCAAGGTGCATTTTCTGCTGAGCATGGAATTGGTCAACTTAAGCGTGAGGAACTTCGCGCTTTCAAATCACCTGTTGCGTTGGATATTATGCAAGGGATTAAGAAAATGCTCGATCCTTTAGGGATTATGAATCCTAGAAAAATATTATAATTCGAGAAAAATGAATTTTGTCACGTGTTTTTGTTTAGAATTCAATAACCAAAAAAAGAAATCAGTTGTTTTTTATTCAATCTTTTAATAATCCAGTGGGGAAAAGCTGTTAAAGGGTGTATATTATTTAAAATAAATTGGGACACTATATATGGCTAATCAATGCTTTAATCAGGCAAAAGCGGTGCTTGAGTTTCGGTTAGATCCGTGCCATTTGCCACAAACAACGGCATATTTTTCATCAAAAACAGGCAATCAAATAATTTGTTCGTTAAATGAGCGCGGTGTTTTTTTTAAAATGGATACTCTCTCGAGTTTATCACGTTTAGTGCCGTCTTATCATTTTAAAGGAATTGCGGCGCGCGCTGTAAAAACGCGTTCAGGAGAAAAAGCTGTTGCATTAGAGTTGTTTCATGCAGATGAGGAAACTTGCATCCCGCTTTTAGTTTCTAGAGATTTGAATAATGTTCTTCTAGATTGGCGATTATGGGCGGATACTTATGGCCTTCCTATGCTTATGATCAATGAAGATAATCGTGTTATGGTTGTCAAAGATCGTTCTGATTTACGTCGTTTTTTTGGTACGACGATGCATTCTAAACAAAAGTATTTTTCACTTCGTTGTAGCAATCCATTAGGTTTACGTTTGGTGATCGCAAATCGAGTTGCGCTACAGTAGTATTGGCGCACATTCATTTTTTATTATTGTGCTGTTAGATGCATTTATTTTTACTGTATCGTTATATGTTACATTTTATTAGCTGTGTGAGAGCTCTGTTTGACAACATACGTTGGTAAGTTATAATAGAGGAAATTTCACGGGTTTTCTCTATGCAAAGGCAATGACAGCGCATGGCACTTGTTTCCAAGCTTAGATAAGCAACAAGATAATCACGGGGTTACAATCAAAATTGCATAGTCAGTATTTTTTTAAAATCATGAACAATATAGAATAGTAAGCAGATGTGTGCGTTATGCTATTATGTGAAATTATGAAAAAGACTACTCAAACGATTTAGCTTTCTCGTGCAATAGCTCGCCATCCGATATCGCGGCGGACAAAACCTTCTGGCCAATCAATACAATCAACAGCTTCGTAGGCGCGTTTTTGCGTTTGGGTAATGGTTTCCCCTATTGCTGTTATATTTAAAACGCGTCCACCATTAGCAATGAGTTTTCCATTGTGTAATGCTGTTCCGGCTTGAAAAACTTTTACATCAGAAAAAGCGTTCACTTTATCAAGATTACGAATAACAGTACCTTTTTGGGGAGAGTCTGGATAACCATTAGCGGCCATAACAACGGTTAAGGCAGTTTTTTCAGACCACTGAAGGGTTTTATTTTCAAGATTCCCTTGAGCTGCGGCAAGAAGAAGTGGAAGAATGTCATCTTTTAATCGCATCATTAAAACTTGACATTCAGGATCGCCGAATCGTACGTTAAATTCAATTAATTCAGGTCCTTTTTGCGTTATCATCAATCCGACGAAGAGGATCCCTTTAAAGGGAGCCCCCATTTTGTTCATACTGTGTAGAGCTGGTTCAACAATTTCTTTAAGGGTACGACTAACCATTTCCTTGGTCATGATGGGAGCTGGTGAATAAGCTCCCATGCCACCGGTATTTGCTCCAGTATCTCCATCGCCTACACGTTTATGATCTTGAGCAGATCCAAAAGGAAGAACAATTTTACCATCACAAAGACAGAAGAAGCTTGCTTCTTCACCTTCAAGAAAAGATTCTATAACAATTTTTTCTCCTGTATTGCCAAATGTACTTTTAAAGCAAGCATCAACTGCGTTAAATGCTTCTTCCACAGTCGTTGCAACAACAACACCTTTACCGGCAGCTAAGCCATCAGCTTTAATGACAATGGGAACACCTTGTTGATGAATATAGGCTTTGGCTTTTGTAGCATCATTAAAGCATTGGTAAGTTCCAGTAGGAATATTATTCTTACGGCATAAATCCTTTGTAAAAGCTTTTGAACCTTCTAATTGAGCAGCTTTTTGAGTAGGTCCAAATACACAGATATTGGCACTATTAAGAGAGTCTGTTATACCCGCCACTAATGGAGCTTCTGGTCCAACAATCACGAGATCAATAGAATGTGCTTTACAAAAATCAATAACGAGAGGATGATCATCAATATTCAAATCAATATTTTCACCAAGTTCCATTGTTGCAGGATTCCCCGGAGCACAATATAATTTTGTTAGTAGTGGTGATGTTGCTATTTTCCATGCTAAAGCGTGTTCTCGTCCACCTGAGCCGATAAGAAGAATGTTCATTGCTTGCTCCTATTACAGAAGATGATTAAATGCGTTTTCTCGTCATAAGAATGAAATGCCTCTATCGCAAGACTAAAGGTAAAATTATGTGATGAAAAAAAGTAAAGATATTGCACATATTCAATCCTGTGAAAGTCAGGGAAGGGTAATGGATGCCTCCTCCAAACAGTGGGTCTACAATTTTCTTCCCCGTTCATTGTGGTTTTACGCTCAATTGGCACGTTGGGATCGGCCTATCGGATGGCAGTTATTGATGTGGCCTTGTTTTTGGTCAACAACAATGGCTTTTCTCTCTTATGAAATGCATCGATATCCTTTTTTAACAATGTTACTTCATTGGTTCTGGTATCTCTTTCTTTTTTTTCTAGGTTCCGTAGCTATGCGGGGGGCAGGGTGTACTTGGAACGATCTTATTGATCATAAAATTGATTCTCAGGTGGAGAGAACACGTTCTCGTCCATTGCCAACAGGACATGTGAGCCGATTTCAGGCAAAAATTTTTATACTCTTGCAATGTTTGGTCGGTTTAGCTGTTTTATCGCAATTTAATAAGTTCAGTTTTTTTCTAGGTATTTCGTCATTGATAGCGGTTGCAGTGTATCCTTTTATGAAACGTGTGACATATTGGCCGCAGTTTTTTTTAGGTATTGCATTTAATTGGGGGGCATTAATGGGGTGGGCAGTTGTGTTTGGAAGCTTAAGTTGGGCACCAATTTTACTTTATGTGGGATCTATTTTTTGGACGATAGGGTATGATACAATTTACGCGCATCAGGATAAGGAAGATGATGCTACGATTGGTGTACGTTCCACGGCACTTCTTTTTGATGAAGGTACCAAGCGTGCTTTGATATTTTTGTATGGTAGTTTTGTGGTGCTCGTTAGCTTAGCATTTTATTTGGCGCAAGTTCCTGTTCTCAGCTTCTTAGGAATTTTTATGGCAAGCATCCACATGTTTATTCAAATTAAAGAGATTGATATAAATGATAGTTCACAATGCCTGAAGCTTTTTAAATCAAATTCATTTGTTGGTTTTATAATTTTTGTTGGTTTGATATGCGGTGGTATATGGAAGATGCTTTATTCTTTTGTTTAGTTACAATAAATTAAAAGTAAAATCATATGCTATGCGACGTTGGAAGAGAAGAAAATAAAAAGCCAAGGATGAAATTTCTTATTTTTGCAGTTTTTGTGTCTGTTTGCATTTATAGCTAAGCTATGTATCTCAGCTTTAGAGCTCTTTCCAATAACAAAATTGCAATTTTGTCGAAGTCCTCGTTTTTATCAGATAAACTGAAAACAAACCTTAGTAAGAGTAAGTGAATCAACCACTCTTAATCTTAATTCAAATCATGCATTTTTACCTAATTTCATTAGGATTGAGACGTGCAAGATCATGTTATCTTCTTACGCTCCATTATAATATTATTGGTGACACTTTACCGATTTTTTAACAGAATATACATTCTTGCTTGGATGAGTTTGTAATTGTAACCTTTTTTCAAAGAGCATAGTGGAAAAAGTGGTTATCAGTCAAGTTTCATAACAAAGATCTATTCTTCATTTCGCAAAGAGTTTTTTAAATTGTTATAAAAACGAAGTCTTCAACAATAATTAAAGTTTGAAAAATTAGGGATAAAGTTTTTGCTTTTTCCAATCATCATGTTCAACAGAATCACGTGTAAAAAGCAAGCGGTCATGTAAACGAAATGGGCGATCACGCCAGAATTCGATAGAAAGGGGTTTAACGCGAAATCCAGACCAATAAGGTGGACGCGGGATATTTCCTATTGCATAACGCGCGGTATATTGGGCAATTGCTTTTTCGAGGACAAAACGGTTTTTTAATTG
Organism: Bartonella refiksaydamii; assembly: GCF_902652675.1. Classification (NCBI taxonomy): domain Bacteria; kingdom Pseudomonadati; phylum Pseudomonadota; class Alphaproteobacteria; order Hyphomicrobiales; family Bartonellaceae; genus Bartonella; species Bartonella refiksaydamii. The sequence goes on along the minus strand of NZ_LR736289.1, from coordinate 148,253 downwards.
TTGAGATTGTTTGGACGCCCATGCTCCAATTCGGCTACCTCGTGGACGTGATTGGAAATACGCATCTGCTTCTTGATCACTGACTTTTTCAACAACTCCCCTAATTCTGATCTGCCGACGGAGCGATTTCCAATGAAAACCTAAGGATGCTTTCATTGATTTTAAAATTTCTTGTCCTTTTTGGCTTTCATAGTTGGTGTAGAAGACGAAGCCTTGGGGATTGTAATCTTTGAGAAGAACCATGCGAACATTAGGCAAACCCATTTCATCAACTGTTGCTAATGCCATAGCATTAGGATCATTTATTTCGCTTAATGTTGCTTCTTCAAACCACTTTTCAAAAAGCGCAAAAGGTTTTTGCATTTGCATAAAATCGTCGTCTGTTTGTATTTTATTGTTCATAGGATCTCCAAATGTCGGCAAGTATGACTGAGAAGCTCTTTAACTTACTTTGTCATTAAGGAATAAAGCGCTGTTTTTCTCTTATTTCAAAAAGCCAATGCTATTATATCCTATGTAGGATGGTATCTTAATCATTTTTGTTATTAGCGTAGAAAACAATGCGCTATATTAAATAAAATATTTATTTTATCTGGTATTTTAGTTTCTTTATAGACATATAAAGAGAGAAAATCATTCTTTAGAAGAGATTGATGAAGCTGTGAGGAATATTGAAAAACATATCAGTTAATATTTTGAAAACACAAAAATTGAAAAGAGGGCAATATGCGTGATCCGTACACGATTCTGGGTGTGGCACGTACCGCAAAACCGCAAGAGATTAAGTCGGCATTCAGAAAATTAGCAAAGAAATATCATCCAGATCACAATATGGATGATGCAAAGGCTAAAGAAAAGTTTTCTGAAATTAATCAAGCCTATGAAATTATAGGTGATAAAGACAAAAAAGCGCAATTTGACCGTGGTGAAATTGATATGGAAGGAAAACCACTGTATCAAGCCTATGGTGCTGGAGAAAATTTTAGAAATAGTCACAATCCTTTTTCAGGAGGAGCAAAAGGTTTTGATTTTGGTTCTTCAGGCAACGCAGGTTTTGATGCGGGTGATATTTTTCGCGATCTATTTAGGAGAGGAGGAGGTTTTTCAAATTCTGCAAAATATGATCGATCTCAACAAGGGGCGCACGTTCGTGCCAATCTTTCCGTTACATTGGAGCAAATGGTTGGTGCAGAAAAGGTGGAAGCAATTTTTCCTAATGGAAAAAAATTAAAAATTAAACTTCCAGATTATGTTGAAGATGGTCAAATTATTCGCTTAAAAGGACAAGGAGAAGAGGTGGCTTATGGGCAAGCAGGAGATGCGTTGGTAACTATATATATTCAAAAACATCCTCGTTTGCGGGTTGAAGGAAGGGCACTCCATCTTGATTTACCAGTCTCTCTTACACATGCTGTTCTGGGAGCAAAAGAAGAAGTTGAGACTTTGGAAGGGCGTGTGGTTTTGACTATTCCAGCTTGGTCAAGCTCTGATCGTGTTTTACGGTTGAAAGGAAAAGGGCTTCGTTTAAAAAACGGCAAAAGAGATGATCTTTATGTGCATGTTCGTGTCATGTTGCCGGAAGGTAGAGATGCAGCATTAGAACAGTTCCTGCAGATGCGAAAAGGTTAATTTTTTAATTATATAAAAGCATAGTTTTTGTTTGATTTGAAACCAATTGCTTGAAGAAAAAGTTGACCTATGTCATAGGCAGATAAACAATATTAATTTTAGGTAACAATGGGGCAGTGCTGATGGCTAAGGGTAATGGTTTATTGTACGGAAAGCGTGGTTTAATTTTGGGATTAGCCAATAATCGCTCTATAGCTTGGGGAATAGCTAAAGCGGCAAGCGCTGCAGGAGCAGAGCTTGCTTTTACCTATCAGGGTGAGGCGATGAGGAAACGTGTTGAGCCTTTGACTGAGCAAGTAAAAGGGTTGGTTTGCGGTCATTGTGATGTCTCTGATAGTGCAACTATTGATTCAGTCTTTAAAGTAATAGAGAAGAAATGGGGCAAGCTCGATTTTTTAGTTCATGCCATTGGTTTTTCTGATAAAGACGAATTAAGCGGTCGTTATATTGATATTAGCGAATCAAATTTTGCGATGACCATGAATATTTCCGTTTATTCCTTAACGGCTTTGGCAAAGCGTGCAGAGAAATTGATGTCGGATGGAGGCTCCATTTTAACACTGAGCTATTATGGTGCAGAAAAGGTTGTTCCTAACTATAATGTAATGGGAGTAGCAAAAGCAGCTCTTGAAGCAAGCGTAAAATATCTAGCAGTGGATTTAGGACCACAGCATATTCGTGTTAATGCTCTATCTGCTGGGCCGATCAAAACGTTGGCTGCTTCGGGGATTGGTGATTTCCGTTATATCTTAAAATGGAATGAATATAATGCTCCTTTACGTCGTACGGTGACAATTGAAGAGGTAGGTGATTCTGCGCTTTATTTTCTTTCAGATTTGTCTCGTTCTGTTACGGGTGAAGTGCATCATGTGGATTCAGGTTATAATATCATAGGTATGAAAGCTGTCGATGCGCCAGACATTTCTGTCGTTAAAGAATAAAGTTTTTTACAAAATTTTCTTTTACAACGGTGACTTGACCGAATTTAAAACGGCTGTGATATTCTTTGAAAAAGGCTGTAATGGCGTATATTTGACGGAGGAGCGGATCATTTTTTATGTCGCATAATACATTTGGTCATTTGTTTCGTGTAACGACATGGGGTGAAAGTCATGGCGCTGCTCTTGGGTGCGTTATCGATGGTTGCCCTCCGGGAATTACGTTTACTCTTTCAGAAATTCAAGCCTATCTTGATAAACGTAGACCAGGACAATCTCAATATACAACGCAGCGTCGAGAACTAGACCAAGTAGAAGTACTTTCAGGAACTATTGTTCAAGATGATGGGCTAACATTGGTGACAACGGGTACGCCAATTTCCCTCTTGATTCGAAATATGGATCAGCGTTCTAAAGATTATGGCTCAATTGCTCATCAGTACCGTCCGGGTCATGCAGATTATACTTATGATGTGAAATATGGTATCCGTGATTTTCGAGGTGGAGGGCGGGCTTCAGCGCGTGAGACGGCAGCACGTGTTGCGGCAGGTGCTGTTGCTCGTAAAATTGTTCCTGGTTTGATTGTACGGGGAGCGGTGATAGCAATTGGTCCTCATAATATTAATCGCAATCATTGGGATTGGTTAGAAGTTGATAACAATCCTTTTTTTACGCCTGATGCAGAAATAGTGCATGTTTTTAGTGATTATATCGATAAATTACGGAAAGCTGGTTCATCAGTTGGTGCTCTTATTGAGATTGTTGCAGAAAATGTTCCAGCGGGGTTAGGGGCACCTATTTACGCAAAGCTTGACCAAGATATTGCATCGTTACTCATGTCAATTAATGCGGTGAAGGGTGTAGAAATAGGGGATGGTTTTGCAGTAGCTCGCTTGCGAGGAGAACAAAATGCAGATGAAATGAGTATGGGAAATGATGGGAAACCACTTTTTTTATCTAATCATGCTGGCGGTATTTTAGGTGGAATATCGAGTGGACAGCCAATTATTGCACGTTTTGCTGTGAAGCCTACGTCATCAATTTTAACGCCTCGTTGTTCCATTGATATTGATGGTAATAATGTAGATATTATCACGAAAGGGCGTCATGATCCGTGTGTTGGGATTCGTGCTGTTCCTGTTGGGGAAGCGATGGTCGCTTGTGCTATTGCTGATCATTATCTGAGACATCGTGGTCAGGTTGGTTGTGGTTAAAAGGAACGTGATGATATATGATCAGAAAAAAGTCGTTTCTGCCCTTAGGGCTTTTGAACGCGGTGAGATCGTTGTGGTTACAGATGATGACGGTCGTGAGAATGAAGGTGATTTAACAGTTGCAGCTGTCCATTGTACAGAAGAAAAAATGGCATTTATTATTCGTCACACAACGGGTATTGTTTGTGCGCCTATGCCAAAAGAAGAAGCACAACGGTTTAATCTTGCGCCTATGGTATCAGATAATAATTCAGCGCACCGTACCCAATTTACTGTTACTGTTGATTTTAAACATGGAATAACGACGGGTATTTCAGCACATGATCGCGCATTAGCGGTCCGTAATCTTGCGAATTCGAATGCTGGTGCGAGCGATTTTATTCGTCCAGGACATATTTTTCCTTTGATTGCACATGAAGGGGGAGTCCTTATGCGTTCAGGCCACACGGAGGCCGCTGTTGATTTATGTAAATTAGCTAGTCTACCACAAGTTGGCGTTATTGGTGAGTTGGTGAATGACGATGGCAGTGTTAAACATGGGGATGAAGTTACGAAATTTGCGCAAGATCACAAATTACATGTGATTACGGTTGCTGATCTTATCGCTTACCGCCAGCGTAAAGAGATGTTGATCAGGCATGTTGGAGAAATACCTATTGAAACATTAGCGGGGGCAGCCGTTCTTCAAAGTTATCAACTTCCTTGGGAAAATGTTCAGCATATTGCAATCGTTTTTGGTGATATCCGTGACGGTGAAGATATTCCTGTGCGTCTGCATCGCGAAAATATTATAAACGATGTTTTTGGTCACTCTTCAGAGATTGCAGTTACCATGCGGCGTATGGTGCAAGAAGAGAAACGTGGTGTGTTTGTTTATTTGCGTGAAGGATCCATTGGTGTGCAATCAGTTATTAACGGTCAGACAAAGGCAATGAGAGGTTTAGAAAACCACGCGCAGGCGATTGAACGCGAAGAAGAATGGCGCCAAATTGGTTTAGGAGCGCAAATTCTAAAACATTTAGGGATTAGTTCCGTTATTGTTTATGCTTCTAAAGAACGTCATTATGTTGGTTTAGAGGGTTTTGGCATTCGCATATCCAGAACAGATATCTTATGAGGTTTGTATGAAAAAAGAGATACAAAAGGAAGACGTTACTGCATTAAGTTTCGAGGAAGCACTTAAGCAGCTTGAGATTATAGTTGAAAATTTGGAACGTGGGGATGTCCCTTTAGAACAATCAATTGATATTTATGAGCGTGGTGAAGCTCTTAAAAAACATTGTGAAAAACTCTTGAAGGTAGCTGAAGCTAAAGTTGAAAAGATTCAGCTTTCAGATAAAGGTATTCCGAAAGGTGTGGAGCCTCTAGATTCTGAATGATATTCAGTAATTTTTTCTGTATTTGTTGGGTTATTAAGGGAAAAAACCTTCATTTACAAAGAACAGATTTTAGGAGTTCCTTTTTTATGAAATGGGTTAGAAACAGGAAAATCTGTAGATAATTTCAAACAGATAAAGTATTTCAGTAAAAAATAGAACACACTGTGAACAAAGTAAGGAAAGGTGTGTAGCTTCATCTCGCTCTCTTGATAAAATAGATATAAGGAGTTTCTTTTGTCTAGGCCATTAACGCCATTGCTTGACTATATTTGTGTTCCACAAGATTTGCGGGCATTGCCTGAGTCTGATTTAGTACGATTAGCTAATGAGTTGCGGTCAGAAACAATTGATGTGGTTTCCGTAACAGGTGGTCATCTTGGTGCAGGGCTCGGTGTTATTGAGCTCACTGTTGCGTTGCATTATGTTTTTAATACACCTGAGGATAGAATTATTTGGGATGTTGGTCATCAAGCCTATCCCCACAAAATTTTGACGGGGCGTAGAGATAAAATTCGCACATTGCGTCAAGAGGGTGGATTGTCAGGTTTTACGAAGCGTTCAGAAAGTGTATATGATCCATTTGGAGCTGGTCATTCTTCTACTTCTATTTCAGCTGGACTTGGGATGGCGATGGCGAGTGCTTTGAAGGCGGAAACAAAACGAAATATTATTTCTGTAATTGGTGATGGTGCTATGTCTGCCGGTATGGCCTATGAAGCGATGAATAATGCTGGTGCTTTGGATGCTCGCTTGATTGTTATCCTTAATGATAATGATATGTCTATTGCGCCTCCTACGGGTGCTATGAGTGCTCATCTTGCACGGTTGGTCTCTCGTCCCGCTTACCGTAGTTTGCGTGAACGGGTAAAAGTGCTCAGCAAAAAATTGCCAAAGTTTTTTGGGGAGAAGGCACGTCGTTCAGAGGAGTTTGCACGTGGTTTTTTGGTTGGAGGAACTTTATTTGATGAACTTGGCTTTTACTATGTTGGACCAATAGATGGTCATAATTTAGAGCATCTGTTGCCTGTTTTGAAAAATGTTCGTGAATATCCTTATGGTCCTGTTTTGGTGCATGTAGTAACCCATAAGGGTAAGGGGTATGCACCTGCGGAAGCATCATATGATAAATATCATGGTGTTAATAGTTTTGATATTGTTACAGGCAAACAGGTTAAGATACAAAGTAAATCTCTTTCCTATACCAAGGTGTTTTCTAAGGCTTTAATAGAGGAAGCCAGTTATGATGATAAGGTTGTAGGGATAACGGCAGCAATGCCTACAGGCACTGGTCTTGATGCTTTTGCTGAAAAATTTCCGGAAAGAATGTTTGATGTTGGTATTGCTGAACAGCATGCTGTAACTTTTGCTGCGGGCATTGCTTGTGAAGGGTATAAGCCTTTTGTCGCGATCTATTCTACTTTTTTACAGCGCGCTTATGATCAGATTATCCACGATGTGTCGATTCAAAAATTACCGGTGCGTTTTGCGATTGATCGAGCAGGTTTTGTAGGGGCAGATGGTGCGACGCATGCTGGCAGTTTTGATATTGTTTTTTTGACAACTCTTCCTGAATTTGTTGTTATGGCGCCTTCTGATGAAGTTGAATTGATGCATATGGTACGTACTGCTGCAGCTTATGATGAGGGGCCGCTTTCTTTTCGTTATCCGCGTGGTGAAGGTGTTGGTATGGATTTGCCTGAGCGTGGTGAGTTATTAGAGATTGGAAAAGGGCGTATTTTGCGTGAAGGAAACAGGATAGCTTTGGTTTGTTTTGGAACGCGGATGTCGGAAGTGTTGATGGCTGCTAGTATGTTAGAAGCAGAAGGGTTGTCTACGACAGTTGCGGATGCACGGTTTGCAAAGCCTTTGGATAAGGATTTGATGCGTCGTTTGGCACGTGAACATGAAGTATTAGTGACAATTGAAGAAGGCGCAATGGGTGGATTTGGAGCGCATTTATTGCAGTTTTTGGCACAAGAAGGGCTTTTAGAGCATGGTTTGAAAGTCCGTACATTAAAACTTCCTGACAAATATTTAAGTCATGGTTCACCAGAGAAAGTTCTTTCACGTATAGGACTTGATGCTGTTGGTATTATCAACACGGTTTTTACTGCTTTGGGACGTGAAGTTGGGATAGTGCAGAAAAATCGAGTATGAGATGTACGTCAAAAAAAGGCTTGATATTTTCTTAGTTGAAAAAAACTTTTTTACGACGCGCTCACGAGCACGTGATGCTATCGTGCGCAAAACAGTTAAGGTTAACGGCGAAATAGTTGTTAAAGCTGGGCAAATTATTTCTAATGATGTGGAAATTATAGTTTGCGATCCAGCACAGAATTATGTTTCACGTGCAGCGTTAAAATTGATCAGTGCACTTGATGCATTTCAGATTGTAACCGATAAAGTGACTGCCATTGATATTGGTGCATCAACAGGTGGTTTTACGCAAGTTCTTTTAGAACGTGGGGTGGCTCATGTCATTGCCATTGATGTTGGTCATAATCAATTTGATGTGCGTTTATCGGGCAATAGTGCTATAACCTTATTAGAAGGTTTGAATGTGAGAGATTTGAAACAAAAACATTTAGACGGCCGAGAAATTAATCTCATAGTATCGGATGTCAGTTTTATTTCTCTCAAGCTTGCATTGCCTCCTGTTTTATCTTTGGCCAAAAAGGGAGCACAAGCTATTTTATTGGTAAAACCTCAATTTGAGATTGGCCGTAAGCATCTTGGTAAGGGAGGGATATTGAAAGATCCATCAATGGCTAAACAAGTTGCTGAAGAACTTTTTAATTGGTTGAATATGCAAATAGGATGGAGTGCAAAAGGTTTGCTTCCCTCACCTATTGTTGGTGGTGATGGTAATCTAGAATATTTATTATTCGGGGAAAAAAAGAGTGAATGATAATGTCATAATCGACCATATTGAAACGAACGGTCATGGTGTTTCCAACACACCTCATGGATCTGTTTATGTTCCTTTTACTTTACCAAGAGAATTTGCTGAAATCGCTGTTCATGGAAAATATGCTACACTCATAGCATTAAAGGAAAAATCACCAGAACGTATTGATGCCCTTTGCCAGCATTTTGGAGAATGTGGGGGGTGTGCACTTCAGCATTGGCGTGCCGATGTTTATCGCATATGGAAACGACAGCTAGTAGTCGATGCGCTCAAAGGATATGGACTTGATGTGACCATTTCACCTTTAATTGAATGTAAACCCTATAGCCGCCGACGAATTACTTTAACAGCATCTATGACACCACAAGGTCAGAGAGTTGGTTTTAATCGTCATTTTTCTCATGATATTGTGGCTCTTAAAGAATGTCCTGTGAGTCGCTCAGAGCTTATATCTAAGTTGGATGATGTGAGGATGTTATGTGCTTTTCTAAGCAATCATGTAAAACGGTTTCATATCACGATAACACAAGTTGAAAATGGTTTTGATGTTGCTTTAAGCGGTTGTGTTATACGACACGATTCTGTTCGTCAGAAAATGGTGCGTGCAGCCATTTTGTCTGGAATTACACGTTTGTCTGTCGAAGGGGAAGTTTTGGTTGAACAAGAAAAACCATTGATTTACTTTGGAGATGTGTGTGTTGAATTTCCGGCTGGTAGGTTTCTTCAAGCAACTTTTGAAGCAGAAAATACTATAAGCAATATTATTTTGACTCATTTTAAAAAAGCAAAAAATGCTGCCGATTTGTTTTCAGGAGTTGGAACCTTCGCATTGCGTATGGCTAAGAAAATGAATGTTCATGCGGTAGAAAATGATGAAATAGCATTAGCACATTTAGATTCAGCAGCACGTTTTGCTGCTGGTTTAAAAACAGTAACTTGTGAAAAACGTGACCTTTTTCGCTGCCCACTTTCTGTAAAAGAACTTGAGTATTTTGAGTGTGTTGTTTTTGATCCTCCACGCGCTGGAGCAGAAGAGCAAGCACGTGAGTTGGCTAAGGCAACAATACCACGTGTTGTCGCTATTTCGTGCAATCCTATTACATTTTCTCGTGATTTATCTCTTCTTGTTGCAGGTGGTTATACAGTAGAAAAAATTATACCGATTGATCAGTTTTTATGGTCGCCACATGTTGAAATTGTTGCTGTTTTGAGCAAGCGCAAAGTAAAGACAAGTTGGAAGCTTTAGCCTAAATCGACAAGCTTTCCTGAATTTATTTGAGAAATTTTAAAACCAAGTTCATTTGGTATATTTTATGAAAGAGCTGTCCCACCAATTGTCATATTATTGATTCGCAAGTGAGGTTGCCCGACTCCAACAGGAACGTTTTGTCCGGCTTTTCCGCACATACCGATACCATTATCAAGTTTGCTATCATTTCCAATCATTGTAATACGCTTCATAGCATCTGGCCCATTCCCGATAAGTGTTGCCCCTTTGATTGGGGCTACAATTTTACCATTTTCCACTCTGTAAGCTTCGGTACATTCAAAGACGAATTTTCCAGAAGTGATATCAACTTGTCCACCGCCAAATGAAACAGCATAGATACCATTTTTGAGTGAGGATAGAATTTCTTCAGGTGTTTTATCTCCTCCTAACATGATCGTATTTGTCATTCTCGGCATTGGTACATGTGCATAAGATTCACGACGTCCGTTTCCGGTTGGAGTAACCCCCATAAGACGAGCATTGAGTCTGTCTTGCATGTAACCAACAAGTTTTCCATCTTCAATAAGAACATTATATCCTGAAGGTGTACCTTCATCATCGACGGTGAGTGAGCCACGACATTGGGGAATTGTACCATCATCAACAACGGTAACACCTTTTGCGGCAATTTGTTTTCCCAAGAGTCCAGCAAAAGCAGATGTTTTTTTGCGGTTAAAATCCCCTTCCAAACCATGTCCTACGGCTTCATGAAGCATAACGCCTGGCCATCCATTGGCTAAGACAACATCAAATGTTCCGGCTGGTGCTGCTTCTGCTTCTAAGTTTATGAGAGCCATACGCAAGGCTTCATCAGCAGCATTTTTCCAATTTTCTTCACTAATGAATTGGTCAAAGGCTTGCCGCCCGCCACATCCATAGAAGCCATTTTCACGCCGATTACCATCAGCGGCAACTACAGATATAGAAAGCCGCACAAGAGGGCGAATATCACGAACTAGATGTTCATCTGCACGTAGAATTTCGACATGCTGTAGTGAACCGGAAAGAGAAACAGTAACTTGATGCAATTTATCATTTTTTGCTCGTAAATAAGCATCAATTTTTTGCAAAAGTGCACTTTTTTTCTCAAATGATGGAGCAACAAGGGGGTTATGAGGTTGATAAAGTCTTTTGTTTGTTCTTTGAGGTGCTGCATTATAAGGTCCAGCATGATTATTATAAGTAACAGCTTTCGCTGCTTCACCGGCACGTTTGAGTGCAGCAGCTGATAATTCACTAGAGTGTGCATATCCGGTAGCTTCTCCAGCAACAACACGCAGACCAAACCCCATATCTTGATGAAAGGAGCCGTTTTTAAGCTGTCCATTGTCAAATAAAAGCGTTTCGCTTTCTGTATATTCTAGGTAAAGTTCACCATCATCAGCGTGATGAAGCGTTTCTTTTACAAGTGATTGCACTTTAGACGAGGCAATATCAAAATAGTCAATCAGTGATTTCATAGTGGTTACCCTATTTTATGGGAACTTGGAAAATTCCTATTTGGCTTGTTTAAGAAGTTGTAAAGTATGCTATGAGATTGTAATCATTTAATGTGCGTAAATTTTATTATGTTGGTAAAGTTGCATAAGCATCACTAAGACCATGGAGATCAACAGATCCTCCAACTGCTTGCTCAGGAGTTGTAAAAATAAAGTAAGTTGCCATCTTACCTTTAAAAAAGAGCTGTAGTATATCTTCCCTAAGGACAGCTTCAGCAACACAATTATCACCAAGACAACGGCGATATTCTACTCTTCCCATATTTTTATCATCAATTTTAAGACCAACACCAGGGCGCAATTCAACGCGGATTGGAACAAAAACGCGCATCAAAGCTCCTTGATTTTTAGGGAGTTTGTAAAACGTAACACGGAGAGTGATGTCATGACGATTTTGTGTATGTACATTTTGTACAACTTCACATTGCATATTAGGTGTACCTGGAGGCAGAGAACAAATTTTTGTCCATGCACCGTAGTTTTGTGGAGCAGGAACATTTTGTTCATGAGATGTTTGTGCAAGTGCATGATTGATAGAAGCACTATAGAGCGTGTAAATAATAACACAAACAAAGAAAGTTTTTTTGAGCAATTTATAAAGTACCACAGAAAGTCCCAACCATATCAACACTGCATTATTATACGTAGCTCTACATAAAATAAGTTCTCGAGCCGAAATTATAACACAAAATCATTATCTGCCCAAACATATTAATCCATATGCATGAAATAAAAAAGTAGCAAAAATGTCATAGCAGAAAAGGTTATTAGCTTTGCTTTATAATGTTTGGTATGATTATTTTTACGGTACGTTTTTATAATAGATAATGTGTATTGAAAAAATGTATTTTTGTTGCGAATATTTTCATCTGTTTTTAGGGGACACGTACAAGAGAGGTATCCTAGTATGTTTTCAAAACACTATGATATTAATTGGTCATTCGCACATGCTAGATAGTATTTGTCTTGTGGATGACAGAAATGAAAAAGGCTTTTGAGTGGAATGTCTGTTCTAAGAGAATTATCGGCTGCAAGTGGTAGATCAACTCCACCAAAATCCAGTATTGGTGATTATATCACGTTGTTAAAACCACGGGTGATGTCACTTGTTGTATTTACAGCTTTGGTTGGACTTGTGATATCACCTGTTTCTGTGAATCCATTTTATGGTTTTTTAGCAATATTGTGTATTGCTATAGGTGGTGGTGGTGCGGGAGCACTTAATATGTGGTATGATGCTGACATTGATGCTATGATGGAACGTACCAAAAATCGCCCCGTTCCTACTGGCAAAATCAGCCCTAAGAAGGCGTTTATTTTTGGCATGGTTCTTTCTATACTTTCTGTATTAATTATGGGGCGCTTCATTAATTGGTTTGCAGCACTTTTGCTTGCGTTCACAATTTTCTTTTATGTTGTTATCTATACGATTTGGCTAAAACGTATCACGCCGCACAATATTGTTATTGGTGGTGCAGCTGGTGCCTTCCCACCAATGATTGGATGGGCTGTGACAACGGGTACAGTGAGTATTGAGAGTTTTTTATTATTTTTGATCATTTTTATGTGGACTCCTCCGCATTTTTGGTCTCTTTCTTTATTTTCCTCTCTTGATTATAATGCAGCAGGCGTTCCTATGATGCCTAATGTACGAGGTGAGCATTCAACAAAAAAACAGATCTTATTTTATACTGTGCTTATGGCAATATGTGCTGCAGGTCCTTACATTATAGGTTTCGCAGGAATTTTTTATGGTATTTTTTCGACAATTTTGAGCATTATCTTCGTTTATTTTGCCTACCGCTTGTGGAAAACTGATAGGCATGATGAAACTATTTTAATGGCAAAAAAAATGTTTTTCTTTTCGCTATTTTATTTAGCTTCTCTTTTTGGAATTCTTTTGATTGAATCTCTTGTATGGTACTTTTTTATTCTCTAATACAATGAAAGAGAGAGCAATTAAAAAAGCTTTTTGCCTGAAGAAAATGTCATAAGAGTGCTCTCTATGGTGTACTATTGTAGAAGAGGGTGGTATTGACGGTTTTTCTCTTTACACTGTTTGTGTAGTGCATAAAGATAGCCCGTTTGAACATATGGTTAAAGGTATAGATATTAAGGATAGTTTATGTATGTACTTCCTCCTTTGACAATACGTCTTTGCGGTCCGCGTGGCTTTTGTGCTGGGGTTGATCGTGCTATTCAGATTGTCCTTCTTGCATTAAAAAAATATGGTGCTCCAGTGTATGTTCGTCATGAAATTGTGCACAATCGCTATGTGGTTGAAGGATTGCAGCAACATGGTGCTGTTTTTGTTGAAGAACTTGATGAGATTCCAGAAGAACACCGCAGTCAACCTATTGTATTTTCTGCCCACGGCGTACCGAAGTCTGTACCAGAAGAGGCACGTCGCTATAATTTGTTTTATCTCGATGCAACATGTCCGTTGGTCTCTAAAGTTCATAAACAAGCAATACGGCATCAACGTCATGGACGTCACGTTATATTGATTGGTCATTCTGGTCATCCTGAGGTGATAGGAACAATGGGACAGCTTGAAAAAGGAGATGTGACATTAATTGAAACGATTGAAGATGCTTTACATTATCAACCAAATAATCCAGATAAATTAGGATTTGTTACACAAACGACACTTTCTGTTGAAGATACAGCAGAGGTTCTCGCTGTACTACAACGGCGTTTTCCTAAATTAGAAGCTCCAGCTGCTGAATCAATTTGCTATGCTACTACGAACAGACAAGATGCTGTTAAGGCAGCAGCGTTGGGGAGTGATTTGTTTTTGATTGTTGGAGCGCCCAATTCCTCTAATTCGCGACGTTTGGTAGAAGTTGCTGAAAGGTTTGGTGCGCAACGGGCTGTTTTAGTTCAGCGTGCTAATGAAATTGATTTTAATTGTCTGGGAGTTCTTTCCGTTGTAAGTCTTTCAGCGGGGGCTTCTGCTCCCGAAATTATTATTGATGAAATCATTTCAGCTTTTCGTGAGCGTTATGACGTTACAATAGAATTAGCAGAAACAGTGGTGGAAACAGAAACATTTTTGGTGAGTCGCGAATTACGTGATATCACTTTAACACCTCAAGATATGACTTTTGTTAATGGTCGAGCTAAGACGCTGAAAAATGAAAATCAGAATACACACATGCCTATGACGAAAGCAAAATAATGGCAGTTTATACAAATATCCATCTAAATGATTTGAAGGTATTTTTGAAACGTTATTCGATAGGTTCGCTTTTGTACTATCAAGGGATAGAGGAGGGAATAGAAAATTCTAATTTCATACTGTATACAACAGAAGGGAGGTTTGTTCTCACACTTTATGAAAAACGTATTTCAAAAAATGATTTACCCTTTTTTTGCAGCCTTATGCAGCATTTAAGCCAGCGTGGAATTCCTTGTCCTCAACCAGTGGTACAAAGTGATGGGACAACGATTGGTGAACTAGCAGGACGTCCTGCAGCTATTATTACTTTTTTGGAAGGGATGTGGATTCGTCAGCCCAATATATGCCATTGTGGTGAAGTTGGAACGAGTTTAGCGCAGCTGCATTTAGCAGGACGGGATTTTACACTCAGCCGTAAAAATACCCTTTCTGTTATGGACTGGAAGTTATTGTGGAAACATTGCCAAATGAGCAAAGATGCATTGTTAAAGGAGTTTGGGCAAAAAATTGATATGGAATTGGCTTTTTTACACAAAAATTGGCCGTCAGATTTGCCAACAGGCATTATTCATGCTGATTTATTCAATGATAACGTGTTTTTTTTGAATCACCATCTTTCTGGTATTATAGACTTTTATTTTGCTTGTAATGATTTTTGGGCTTATGATTTAGCAATCTGCTTGAATGCTTGGTGTTTTGAACAAGATCATTCCTATAGTCTCTCAAAAGCACATAAGTTATTGGAAAACTACCAAAAAATAAGGCCATTACTTCCCTTAGAATTAAAGGCGATTATTTTATTAGCACGTGGTGCGTCTTTACGTTTTCTTCTTACGCGCCTTTATGATTGGTTTAATACACCGCCGGATAGTTTTGTGGTTAAGAAAGATCCACGTGAATATTGGCACAAGCTATGTTTTTTCAGTAGTATAGATTCACTCAGTGAATTGGGTTTTTGAATTTTATGTTAAATCAACAAAAAGTCGTTGAAATTTATACAGATGGTGCTTGCTCTGGTAATCCTGGAGTTGGAGGATGGGGAGCAGTTTTACGCTGGAATGGTCATGAACGTGAACTTTATGGTGGACAAGTGCACACGACCAATAATCAAATGGAATTGATGGCAGCTATTTATGCATTGAAGGCGCTTAAAGAACCCTGTTCTGTCGATCTCTATACAGACTCTGTGTATGTGCGCAACGGTATCTCTAAGTGGCTTGAAGGTTGGAAGAAAAATCATTGGCGTACGGCGTCAAATAATCCTGTGAAAAATGTGAAATTATGGCAAGCTCTTGAAGATGTTTGTTCTCATCATACTATCAGATGGCATTGGGTAAAAGGGCATGCGGGACATCCAGATAATGAGCGTGCAGATGCACTTGCTCGGAAAGCAATTACTAAATATCGTGAAAATGGATACTTTCCGACGTAATCTTTGTTTGAAATCTTTGTCTTTTATCACGGAGTAGCAAGAGAGTTTGATTGCGTATGGAGTATGAATGTTCCACTTAAGGCATAATTTTTAAAGGCAACTGTATAAAAAACTGTTTGGTTTATTTCCTTTGGTGTGAAGGAGATGGGAGCACTAAAGAGTGTATATTCTGCGTTTTCAATCACTTTTTTTGCTGGCCCAATTTGCATTTCTCCTCCGTCTAAAAAGAGAGAAGAAGGTATGATTTTGTTATTATTTTGTATTTTGATGAAAAGGGTGTCTCTCTCTTGTTCAGCGCTTATTTTAAATTCAGGATGCGTTGTACGGGGTAGGGCATCTTGAACCTCCTTTAATAGGGATAACGGGAGGTGTTTGTTTTTTTGAATAGATAGAGAAAAATCAAAGTTAACAGTAAGCGGAAGACAGATTTTATTACATAATCCAAGAGTTAAAGTGCCACTTAAATTTTTGCTTGAACCGGAAATACTGAAGGGTAATACTACTTTATCTTTATAGCCTAATGACCAGTCATTTTCGGTTTCATAAAGCTGTGGTGTAGGATAAAAGATTTCATAAGAAACTTGTTGGTTGAAGGTGAAAAATGGTGCAAAGCCTGAATTGCCGGGATTCCGCCAGTAGGTTTTCCATCCTGGTTTAAGAAGAATTTCAATAATACCGTCTCTTATTCCAGAAAGAGAGGGTTCGGTAATAGCTAATCTGATACAACCACCATCTGATTCATGCCAAGATGTTGGAAAAAGATATGCGTTTTGTTTTTTTTGAGCACAGACGGGGATGTTAAGAAATTCTAAAAATATGAATGTTAAGATTAAAGTAACTAAAAATTTTTTATAAAAAAAAGTTGCGATATTTTGTAAGTTTATAAGTATTTGAATTTTTTTCATTGGAGCTTTATTTTCCTTTTGTACGAACTGAGTTGAATTTTATGATGTAAATTATGGAGAATAACAGATTGATGAAGCAGTGTAATGGCTTTTTGGGTGGGCAGTTGCTCATAGCAATGCCAGGGATGAATGATAAACGCTTTATTCGTTCTGTTGTTTATGTTTGCGCGCATTCTGATGCTGGTGCTATGGGAATTATTCTCAATCAGTTGCACCACATTGATTTTCCAGAGCTTTTGCTTCATCTTGGGGTTATAAACAGTGGTCAAAAAAAATGTCTTTCTGAACCAATAAAAAAATTTCCAGTACGCTATGGTGGGCCTGTTGATCCTTCACGTGGTTTTGTATTGCATTCTGATGATTACGTTTGTGAAGAAACTGTTTCTATTGCAGATAAGATCTGTTTTACTGCAACGATTGATATATTAAAAGCAATCAGTTGTGAACAAGGTCCACAACATGCATTGATAGCATTAGGCTACGCTGGGTGGAAAGCCGGACAGCTCGAGGCAGAAATCTCTGCGAATGGTTGGTTGATTAGCTCTACATCACCTAGTTTTCTTTTTGAAAGCAATTTAAATTGCAAATATGATGAAAGCTTGACCCGCATGGGAATCAACCCGACCTATCTTGTTTCTGACATGGGGCACGCGTAAAGTTTCACGTATTTTCCGAGTTTTTGATTTTATACAATGTGTTATCCATGGTGTTTTGTCCTACCATTATGTTTTAATTGTATAAGGGAAATGATTTTGAACGAGAGTGATTAATTCTTCAATAGCAATTGGCTTAGTAATAAGCGTGCTTTGAACATATTTACAGCCTTCTTGGCGTAAGAAGATCGCTTCTTTTTCATTTTCCACACCTTCTGCGATGATTTGCAAATTAAGATCAGTTGCCATATTAATTATAGATTTGAGAACAAGCTTTTTCTTACGAGAGTCTATTGAGATAAGTGAACGATCCAATTTAACCATGTCGAATGGGTAACGTACGAGATAAGTAAGTGACGAATAACCTGTTCCAAAATTATCTAAAGCAAGATTCATTCCAAGAGCTTTAATTTGTTCAAGAAAGTGTGCTGATTGTTCAGGGTTTTTTCTTAAGACAAACTCGGATATTTCTATCATCACCGCCCCTTTGTTGAGTGGGTAGCGAAGCAGGGCGGAGCGCAATTGACTGATAAAGCGAGAATGAACCATTTCTGTACTTGGTAAATTAATTGAAATGAAGAAAGATTGTTTGGAAAATTTTTCTTGTACATTTGTAAGATCCATAACGGCGTTATCAATGATAAATTGTGCCAAATCCATAACGATTTGTTCATTTTCTACAATCTTGATAAAATCAGAGACATTTAAATTTCCATAACTTGGATGATGCCATTCTACAATTGTTTCAAAACCAATAATGTGTCCATCTGATAAATTAAGAATAGGATGGTAGAGGATTTTTATTTCATTACGTTTTATGGCAGTATGAATATCTTTCCTCATAGTGTTATGTTCAATGCCTAAGGTACGAAAATTGGGGTGAAAAGGTTCAATATGGTTGCCCCCCATTTGTTTTGCTCGGATCATTGCCAGTTCGCTATCATTTAAAATATCTTTAGCGGTCGATCTGCTTTCACTCCATGTAACCAATCCAATTGAAGTTGAAAGTGTTATTTTTTTTTCTGTAAGTGAAATAGGTGCTGAGATTGTTTTGTGCAGATGATCTGCAAATGCTGCAATTTTCTGTGGTTCAGTTTCACTGAGTAAAATGATTGCAAAACGGTCTGCGGAAAGACGTGATAAGGTATCTTGAAAATTAATAAGACGGCTTAAACGGCGTGCGATGATGAGTAATACAGTATCACCAACAGCTATGCCTAATTTACGATTAATTTGACGGAAATTATCAAAGTCGATCATAAAGACAGTTGGTTTAATTTTGATATTTGCTTTAGCCAAAGCGGTATAATTTTGTAGCCTGTCAAAGAAGATTTGTTGATTAGGAAGTCCCGTTAAGCTGTCGTGAATTGCATCATCCAATAAGCGTTCTTCAGATTTTTTATGGTTGGTAATATTTACAATCGTCCCAATGACGCGTGTAATTTTTCCATCTTTTTGCATAGCTGGGCGTGCGCGAAGGGAAAACCAATGATAATAACCACCACCGGAAGAGAGCCTAAAAATTTGATCGATACGTCCTTTTTTCTTTTTAAGAATGATATCCAATATAGCTTGAAAGCGTTCACGATCTTCATAGTGCAAGGCTGAAATCCAGTTGCTCATAGGTCCATTGAGTTTATGGGTTTCAGTACCAAAGAGGGTTGCCATGTTTGGATGTACAACAATGCAGTCACGTTCAACATTCCAGTCCCAAATAATATTTCCAGCCCCCTTTGCTGCAAGTACTTGTTGTTCAAGATCAGAAAATATTCCTTCATGGAAAGCGTCATTAGAAAAAGTTTGTTGCATGACAGTAAAGCTGATAAGAAGAACAATGAGCACTAATCCTCCCGCTAATGCTGGCTGGATAATATCATTGTTTAAATACCCTGCTATGCAGGCATAAGCTCCGACACACCAAAAGCTAATGAGCAGCCATGTCGGTATAAGCATGATTGCGCGGTCATAGCTTCGGAGTGAAAAATAGCTGATTAAAATGATACCAAGCACAGCGGTGAGGCCAAATGACATACGAGCGATGCCCGCTGCTCTGGTCGGGTCATAAATAGCAAATGCTCCCAAACCACAAAGAGCGATGGTCCATACAATTGCACCATAACTAAAGTGATAGTGCCAACGGTTAAGGCATAGATAAGTAAAAAGGAAAATGAAGAGAGTAGCGGCAAGCGCTACTTCTGTACTAGCACGCCAAATGGGTTGCGTTGTTAACGTCACTGCAAAGAATTTATTTAAAAAATTAAAGTCGATGCCAATATAAAAGAGTACCGCCCAAGCGATGGCAGCTGTTGCAGGAAAGAGACCGGTTCCCCGAACGACGAAGAGAACAGTTAATAAGAGTGCTAAAAGACCTGATATACCAAGCAGAATACCATGATAAAGCGTATAGGAATTGATTGCATCTTTATAGGCTTCAGGTTGCCATAAATAAATTTGTGGTAGATTTGCAGAGTTAAGTTCTGCTACAAACGTAACCACAGCACCAGGGTTAAGTGTAATACGAAAAATATCAGAGTTCGCACTGGCGTGGCGATCGAGAGAAAAACCTTCGCTTGGAGTTATGGATTGAATCCGCGCTGATCCGAGGTCTGGCCAAAGAAAGCCTGAATGAGCTATACGATAATGGGGTGCAACGATAAGACGATCTATTTGTTCATCTGTTGGGTTTGCAAGGGAAAATACTGCCCAGTTTCCAGAAAATTTTTCACTTTTTGCTTGCACTTCAATGCGCCATACAATGCCATCTGGTCCTGGTGCTGTACTTGTTTGAAAGATAGAGCTGTTTGTATGGTGAATTTCAATTGCTTTTGAGAGGTCAAGAGCAGCATCCTGAGAAGAAATTTTAACTGGCTCAATTGCCTGTGCTGACGTAAGGTGGACAAAAGAACTGATGATTACAATGTAAATGATGTCAATAATTTTACGCAAACTCTTCACAATGTCCCACTCTTAATATTTTATGATGTTTAATTTTAACTTAGATTTTCAAGAAAAAACGTCTACCTTTTATAGTTTGAGCTGCATAACAAGCGGTTGTTGTTTTTTTGAAAAATTATACGATTTTATACAAAAATAAACCAAACATCTACTTGCCTCAATGAAGTTTGAATTTGATAGATTTTTATATTTTTGTAGGGCAAAATTAAACCATGAGTTTTCAGATTTCATAGATATACCTTCGTTTATAAGATACTTTATCACATGAAGTGGAAGTCAGGTAGTTTTGTACGCCTCTTTGATGAATATTTCCCAAACTTATTCAATGAAAAGAACTTTTGTGGTAAATTTTAGCGTAAAGCCTGAGCACATTGTTATGCTACTGCTTTTTAAAACAGTTTTCTATATCTCCAATATACACGAAAGCATTTGGAGAAAATTCTATTTAATCTTACTTGATTTTGTGTGAAAGAATTGATGTTAAATCATCAAAATTCATAAGGGGGCCGATAGGTCCAACAGCGGCCAATGTTGGAGTAGAATTGATAAAAAGACGATGCGCTAAATTAGTTAATCTTACAGGAGTAATGAGATCTAAGCGTTCAATGGTTTCAGATATTGGAATTGGTCTACCGTAAAGAAGTATTTGGCGGGCAATAAGATGCGCCTGACTAGATGGGCTTTCTTGTGACATTGTAAGATTAGCACGATATTGTGCTTGTGCACGTTGAAGTTCATTGGCATGAATATTTTTGCTTGTTTTAGAAAGCTCATCAAGAATCACGGGGAGTAGTTCTTTTAGCCCCTCTTGTCCCGTAGCAGCGTGAACTCCAAAGAGCCCTGTATCTGAAAATCCCCAATGAAAAGCATAAATAGAATAGCATAATCCACGCTTTTCTCTTATTTCTTGAAAGAGACGCGATGACATGCCTCCGCCAAGAATAATGGAAAGAATTTGGGTAGCATAAAAATCCCGAGCATGATAAGCGCGCCCTTCAAATCCGAGAACAACTTGTGTATCCATTAGATCACGATATTCACGAAAATCACCGCCGACATAATTTGCAAGGTTAGTGAGAGGCGCTGTTGAATGGGGGCGAAAAGTGCTAAGACGGCTTTCAACTTCTTGCAGGAAATTCTCATGCTGTACAGCTCCTGCCGCAACTACGATCATACGGTCTGCGCTGTATTGTTGATTCATAAAATTATGGAGGTCAGCAGATGTAAATGATTGAATTGTTTGTGGAGTGCCTAAAATAGAGCGACCAAGGGATTGGTGACGAAATGCTGTTTCAGTAAAGTGATCAAAAACAATATCATCAGGAACATCCCGAGCGGCACCAATTTCCTGAAAAACCACTTGTTTTTCTCGTTCCAATTCATTGTCTTCAAATTTTGAATGCATCAAAATATCGGCTAGAATGTCAATAGCAAGGGGGACATCGCTTTTGAGAACGCGCGCAAAATAGGCAGTTGTTTCAGTACTGGTCGTGGCATTGATTTCACCGCCAACATCTTCAATATCGCTTGCAATTTGAAAGGCTGTGCGGTTTTCTGTTCCCTTAAAGGCCATATGTTCAAGAAGATGGGCTATACCGTGTTGTGTGAAAGTTTCATTGCGTGAGCCAACTTTTACCCATATTCCGAGTGCCACACTGTCAAGCTGTTGCATTGTGTGTGTGGCGATAGTCAAGCCATTACTGAGGCGACTTATATCTACACGCATGTGTCTCCAACTCCATTTAACAAGCCAATTGCTTTGTTATCAGGGCAATTGGAATATTCTTGATTCGAATTAATGCAACTAACATTAATAAGATGCACGTGTTTTTAAAGAAATATAATCTTTTACTATTTTTTCATCATTAGCAAGACTTATAAAGCGTTCTTCACGTTCCATTAAATCATTGAGACAAGATGGCCATGGGACATTAATCCCACAGGAATTTTTGATGGCATCAGGAAATTTAGCAGGATGAGCGGTGGCAAGGACGATCATTGGAATATATGGTTGCTTATTTTCGCGCGCTACTTTAAGCGCAACAGCTGTATGTGGATCAGCGAGATAGCCGCTTTCCTTATAAACATGGTCAATCATTTGCGCCGTTTCAGTCATGTTACTTTTCCCAGCAGAAAACAGAGAACGAATATTCTTGAGCTGCTTCTCACTAAGATTAAAACATCCTGATTTTTTCAAATTTTCCATCGCATTACGAATCCATACAGGATCACGTTCGCCACTTTCAAACAGTAGGCGTTCAAAATTAGAAGAGACTTGAATATCCATCGAAGGTGATGTTGTATGGATTATTGGTCGTGTTTCATAAGTACCGCTGGTTAATGTGCGTGGGAGGATATCGTTATCATTTGTTGCAATAACCAATTTGGCAAGGGGTAATCCCATACGGGCAGCGACATAACCTGCAAAAATATCACCAAAATTTCCAGTAGGAACAGTAAATGAAACAGCTCTATCGGGAGCACCTAAAGCAAGTGCAGATGAAAAATAATAAACAATTTGCGCCATGATACGTGCCCAGTTTATAGAATTAACTCCCGAAAGCGCTTTTTTTCGTCGAAAATTATGGTCGTTAAACATTGCTTTGACGAGTGCTTGGCAATCATCAAAATTTCCTTCAACGGCTATAGCATGAATATTTGTGCTGTGGTTGGTAGTCATTTGTCGCTGCTGAACGGGTGATACACGCCCTTTAGGAAACAAAATAAAAATGTCTGAGTTTTCTCTTCCAGCGAAGGCTTGTATTGCAGCTCCCCCAGTATCTCCTGATGTGGCAGCAATAATTGTTGTGCGTCTATTTTTTTTAGTGAGAACGTAATCCATCAGTCTAGAAAGAAACTGCATTGCGACATCTTTGAATGCCAAAGTAGGACCGTGAAAAAGCTCAAGAATAAATTCATCTGTTCCAGTTTGCAATAATGGACAGGTTACTGGATGACGAAAGGTGGCATAAGATTCGGAAATCATATTCTCGAAAGGTTTATATTCGATCTCATTATTCACAAAGGGCCAAAGAACGGTTTTAGCAATTGTAGTATAGGATTGTCCACGGAGCGCTCGTAATGCATCAGGTGATAATTGAGGAAATTTTTCTGGAAGGTAAAGCCCACCATCACTAGCTAGGCTAGTCATGATCGTTTCAGTAAAGCCTAGAATAGGAGCTTCACCTCTTGTGCTAATATATTTCATGAATCTTTTCTTTCATTTATTTTTAGTGAACTGATAAAATTTTATATTTCATGTTTTTAAAAATATTTAAATGGTAAAACGAAGGACTTTTTTGTTTATGGTAGAGAATTCTATTTGGAGGGGCGCTTATTTTATAATTTATGCTGCTTTGTTAAGTTTCTTGAATATTTTGAAGATACAAAGTAGTATTTCTCAAAGCCTTTTATAAAAATTCAATGGGGAGTGTCTGTTTTCGGTTCTAATTTAGGCAATCAAAGATTCATCACAATCAAGTTTTTAGCTATGATTTATGTGAGAGAGTTGATCAGAGAACCCTAGGGTATTGCGTGTAGATTACGCATATTGAGTTGTTTTTTTAGTATAAATTGTCAATTTTTATGTTGATAGGTATTATATTTATTAGCCTTATTAATAATTTCAGCAAAGTCATTCATGGAAAGAATAAAAGGCATCCCTCCTGATGATTTAAGGCGGGATGCAATTCAATCACTCTCCCTTTGACAAAGAAAAAAGAGCTAATGGCTTTAAATTATTTTACTTTTTTCCTTGAAACTTACTTATTGCCCATCCGAGTATTCCAGTAATTATACCCATAAAAGTTCCTGTAAAGATGCCAAAACCTAGAGCTCCTATTGTAGTGAAAAATCCTAGAGTAATGGGTTCAAATACCTTCTCAATTTTTCCTTCAATGAGAGCTTCATTTTCTGTTCTATAACTTAGACTTGGAACATAGAGAGCAGCCATACTGATAGCTTTTTTCTTTCCCTGCTCAATTATGGAAACAGGAATACTTTCTTGTTGAGAGGCATTTCTCACATTATTTGCATTAACATTCACGACCTGTGTAAGAGAAAAAGCGACCGCTATATAAATAGTTAACACATGGTTTTTAAACATTTTTACCATAATTTTACCTCAAATACTTTTATTTTTAATATAATTGGGCAAACACTTTGATGAATCCAATGAGCATGCCGAAAGAGACAGATATAGTTAGAGCTTTCAATATTCACGATATTATAGTTCATTATGTATTTTTGTAAATGGAAATAAATATAGCGTGATGTTATAATTTACGTTTTGTTTAAAAATTCTATGAAGTTCTACTATAAAAGATGTGAAAGGGTGCTATCGTATTGCAGATTTGATGAGATTTATTACCCACCCGAGTAACATACCTACAACAGTTGTGGCATATCCAATTGCAACTCCAATACCAAAAGTCCCTAATGTAATAGGCTCAACTACCTTTTCAACTTTTTCTTCAAAGGCAGCCTCATTTCCCGCTTCATAATTTAAACTTGGAATATAGAAAACAGACATATATGTCGTTTTCTTTCTTTCTTGTTCTGTTACGGAAATAAAAGCGTTTTTTTCTTGAGGGTTGTTTCTCATATGATTTGCATTAACATTCATAACATGTGAAAAAAAAATAGCAAATACTATAAAAATATTTAACACGTAATTTTTAAAAACCTTCATCATAGTTTTACCTTATATATTTTCTAGTTTCGATGTAAGTAAGCGAATGCAGCAATACTCAGTAAATGCAAAGATAGACGCACACGCACTCATATTTATTTGGCAGTGTAAGAAGGCGCTTCATTATGTGTTTTATAATATTATTACAAAAATATAATGAAGCTACCTCTTAATAATTTATACTAAACCGCTTTATTTGAATATTAATACCATGTCCTTTATCCATCCTATGATTGAACTTATGAAGCTTATTGCGTATCCAGCAGCCAGTAATCCAAATCCTATTGTGAGTGGTTCAACCACCTTTTCAACTTTTCCTTCAATAATAGCTTTATTTTCTACTCCATAATTTAAACTGTGGGCGTAGAGAGTAGCCATACTGATTACTTTTTGTTTTACTGCGGATAGAGAGGTAGTTTCCTGCTGAGAGCTATTTTTTAAGTAGTTTGCATTAACATTCGCAACCTGTGTAAGAGAAAAAGCAATTGCTATAAAAATACTTAACACATGATTTTTAAACACTTTTACCATAATTTTACCTCAAGTACTTTCTGTTATTAATATTGTTATATAGACATGCTTACAGAGACAATAAGTTAACTTAAAAATATCAAATTCACTTATTGTTTGCATTGTGCACATACAATATATATCATTATGTTGCTTATTGTCAACTAAAAAATACTTTTTGTAAAATAATATGGATAATATAGTTCTATTATGTATTTTACTTAATCAAACAACATATTTAAAAAGTTTATCGAATAAGAAAATTATTATGATAATAGGATAATTTTATAATAAAGAATGAATATTTTTTGTCGTTTAATACATTTTTTGAGATATTTTGTTTGCATGGTATAGACAAGTATATGGTATATGAAGCAAAGATAATCAATGATTAGATAATAACATAAGCAGCTAATTAGAAAAATTTAATTATAGAGAGAATAAAAAAATATTCATTTTATCTATTTTATAAAACTTAAAATTATTCAAACAGATGATATAGTGTAGTTTGGATCATATTGCATTTTTTGAAATATATTCAGCTATAATTTCTAATTCAAAACTTTGATGATAATAAATTGATTGAATGCTTGATTTAGCTCCCAATGTGCATGTAATAAACATCCTGAAAGTTTTGACTTTTAATTCATCAATAGGATTTTTCTATACTTTATCAATACCAAGTTTATGGATAGAATATTATCCGTAATAAAAGTTTCTATGACCCATATCTAGAGATCATGGTTTGAGGATTATCCATTATAACGTTTCTCTACGCTATCATAACCACATGAATGAATATGTATATCTGTGCTTGTACTAATTTAAAGCTATATTATAAAGACAAAACAAAATTTATATTTTTTCATAAGAACAAGAAGCAGAGCTTAAATTGTATAGGGATGAAAATTTTACTGACTATAACAATGGTATAGGCGTATACCAAGCTATTTTTCATATATAGCCAATGCAGTTATATATTAATTATTTATAATAAAGCATACTGTAATTTAAAGAAGAACTGCCTAGCAAAAATATTAAAATATTTTTTAAGAGAGTTTATGAGCTGATATGCGTTCAAGGAACTTTTTTATGATACGTCTTGCCATACTGCCATTGCTTCTAAGACTTCTCCTAAATAGGCATGTTTGTTGATGGTCGTTTCAGCTCCAGCATCTGCAAGCGCGTTAGAGTGACCAAGGTAACTATGCGATCCTCCAGTAAAACCAATAGTGCGCATGCCCGCTGCTATTGCAGCATGTACGCCATGAAGTGAATCCTCTATGACAATAGTATTTGGAGGCTTGGCATGTAATTGTTGTGCAGCAAAAAGAAAAACATCAGGGGCAGGTTTAGTTTTTTTCGTCCCAACTTCAGGTGCAGAAAATATTGTATCCTCAAAAAGATCATAAAGATCAACGATAGTGAGCATTTCCTTTATATCTACACTTTTTGCATTAGAGCAGATGCAGTAAGGATAGCGAGATTTAACATTTTCTACAGCTTCTCTTATCCCATCAATAGCACGTAACTCGGTTTTCATTTGTATCCGAAAAAGATTTGACATTTGATCAATAAGATGAGCAGAAATTGGCTTTCCTGTTTCTTGTTCAACTTGTTTAAGAATATCACAAAAAATGAGTCCTGCATAACGCTTACTTAATTCCTCAGGTGCTATTTCATATCCTGCTTGTTTCAGTAATTGAGATCCAATTTTTGCTGCGAGATATTCAGAATCTACCAGTACTCCATCACAATCAAAAATAATGAGATCTATCTGAGGCATGAGATATTCCTTTACGTATTATTTATAGCTTGAAAACTTTCATGAAAATGCGATTGAGACGATTTTATTTCATAAAAATACGTTTTGAAAGTGATTCTTATCTATTTGACGAAATAAAAAATATGGGAACAGTGTGTTGAAAGGAAGAAAAATAAGGATTTTTCAGTATGAAATTCCTTTATTTTTCTTGAAAAAGAAAAAATGAATAACAATTCCGTAGGAATTTAACGATACGTTTACTCTATTTTGTAAATATAGGCTGATAATGCGGGCCTATAAGCCATTTTGATTGATTATAGGGTAAATTCAGTTCATTTTGTTGGGTTTTTCATGACAGTTATTCAGCTTCAAAAAGATTTCGTTCGTACTTCCTCACAGACTCTATGGCGCAATAAAATTTTCAAAGGGGATTGTGTTGCCGTACTGGAAAAACTTCCAAAACATTCAGTTGATATGATTTTTGCTGATCCCCCTTATAATTTGCAATTGGATGGTGTTTTATACCGTCCAGATCATTCTCTTGTTGATGCGGTTGATGATAAATGGGATCAGTTTGAAAGTTTTGCTGCTTATGATGCTTTTACGCGTGCATGGTTGCTTGCTTGTCGCCGTGTATTAAAACCCAATGGAACGCTTTGGGTTATCGGATCCTACCATAATATTTTCCGAGTTGGTACGGCATTACAAGATTTAGGTTTTTGGATGCTTAATGATATCATTTGGCGTAAAAATAATCCCATGCCTAATTTTAGAGGACGTCGCTTTCAAAATGCTCACGAGACACTTATTTGGGCTGTTCGAGATCAAAAAGATAAAAAGTATACGTTTAATTATGACGCCTTAAAAGCTGCGAATGAAGATTTACAAATGCGTTCAGATTGGCTTTTCCCTCTCTGTACTGGTGCTGAACGTTTAAAAGATGAGGCAGGGCATAAATTACATCCAACACAAAAACCACAAGCGTTATTAGCACGTATTATTATGGCTTCTAGTAAGCCAGGTGATGTCATTCTTGACCCATTTTTTGGTTCAGGAACAACAGGTGCTGTTGCCAAACTTCTGGGGCGTGATTTTGTAGGTATTGAACGCGAGCAAGATTACATAGATGCGGCGTGTGAGAGGATTGCTGGGGTTAAACCTTTAGACAAACCAGAATTGGCAATTTTGGATAGAAAAAAAGCAGAACCGCGTGTAGCATTCAACAGCTTACTTGAAGCTGGTTTACTGTATCCTGGAGAAGTTCTTTATGATAGGAAGAAGCAAGTATCTGCTATTGTAAGAGCTGATGGTACAATCATGCATGGTGGTGAAGCTGGTTCTATTCATGCAATGGGAAGAAAGGCTCAAGATTCACAAAGCTGTAACGGTTGGACTTTTTGGTATTATGAGGAAAACGGAAGGTTGAAGTCCATAGATAATTTAAGAATGATAATACGTTCACAGATGTTGAAAACCGGTGTTCTGTGAAGTAGCAAGTTGGCATCATCGCTATATTTCCGAACTTTCAATATTGTTATTGTATTTAGACGTTTCATAAGAAGTATATTGATTATTTTCTTGAATGTTTTTATCCACATACCAATCCTGCTTGTGATGTTTAAGTGAACGTTTTTTAATAATTCATCATAAGAGAATTTGACATGAGGGAATCTCACTATATTAAAGGTTCTCATTCAAGCAGAAAAGCGATGAATTATCATTATAAATCAATGTATTTTATAAAAAATGAAACATTACATATTGAATTAAAAAGTTCGTTTTTTCAGTGAAGAGAGTTATTTTAATCTAAACGAATTGGGAATCGCTACGGAAATGGCTTTTTTCATAACAATGGGGAGTGCTTCTTCGGAAAGATACTGAATGTCGCACCACCAGCCATTTTCATGATTCATTTCGTGAATACTATTGGTGTAGTAAACGTCAAGTTTCAGAAAAAAGTGAGTAAAAGCATGTTTAATTTGTCCTTTGAATTGCCAATTGGCTCTAAAGGGCGCGTTTTGGAGTCCGTTTTTGTTGTCTATTCCAATATTGTTAGGAATTTGTGTCATTCCACCTAGAAGTTTTTTCCCCTGTCGTTTTTCTAAATAAATTTGTCTGTTTTCATTCAGTATAACAAAAGCACTACTAGTTTTTGAAGGGCGTTCTTTTTTAGGGGCTTTGACTGGGAAGGACTCTGTCATTTGCATTTTTGCTGCTCTACACAAACTTTGAAGAGGGCAGAGGTAACAAGATGGTTTACGCGGTGTACAAATGGTTGCTCCTAGGTCCATCATTGCTTGAGCAAAGTCACCAGGGCGTTTTAAAGCAATAATTTTTTGTGTTTTTTCCTTAATTTCTGTTTTTGCTTTTGGCAGTACTGAAGCGATAGCAAATAAGCGGGCTACCACGCGTTCCACATTACTATCAACAACTGCTACAGGATGGTTAAAAGCAATTGCAGCAATGGCTGCTGCAGTGTAGTCTCCAATACCCGAGAGAGTTCGCAATGCTTGTACGGATTGAGGAAATTGCCCTCCGTAGTTTTCGATAAGCTGCTTAGCACAATTTCTAAGATTACGTGCGCGTGAATAATAGCCAAGACCAGCCCAAGCTTTCATGATATCATCTTGCGAAGCTTTTGCTAAAGAGAAGAGATCAGGCCAAAGTTTCAAAAATTTCTGAAAATAAGGTTTTACAGCTTCGACAGTTGTTTGTTGAAGCATGATTTCAGAGAGCCAAATCCGATAGGGGTCAGAGCGGGTGCCTTGTGCTTGTTTTTCAGGAGTAATACGCCATGGTAAATGGCGGTGATTCTGATCGTACCAAAAAAGGAGGCGCGAAGAGACTTCATGCATGATTGTCTTCAACCATAAAGAGATATAAAATGCAAAAGGAAAAAGCATTTATTTTGCAATTTATGGTTTGTTTTTGTCCATTTATTATAGAACTTCTGGATAGATAAATATCGGATTTCGGCGATATTTGATGAGTCTTTAGGAAAAGAGCACTGAGATAAAAGAGAAAATTATTATAATTTGATAAATGATTTGATGATGATTTAGAAAAATGAGCAAAAAATTTCAAAAACGTCATTTTTATTCTCTCTCTGAGACGGTATCCAAGATACTTGATCCGGTTTTGCACAAGCGGACAGGACTTAATATTGCACTTATAGAACATTGGTCACAGATTGTAGGCTGTGATGTTAGTGAATATACAATGCCGTTAAAAATTATTTGGAAACGTCGTGTACATCAAGAAGAAGTTTTCCAACCTGCAACACTTGTTGTGGCGTGTGAAGGAGGGGCTGTCTTAAAATTTATGCATGAAAAAGATGAATTACTCCATAGAATTAATGTTTTTTTTGGATATGTCGCTATTGATCATATCAAGATTGAGCAAAGGTTTATATCTACTCTAACAAATCACTTACCGATAAAGCTAGGACCAAATGAAAAAAACAAAAAACGTATAGAAAAAATGCTTGAAGAAGTTGAAAATGCAAATTTACGTCAATCACTTTATAAACTTGGCTGTTGCATTTTCGCAGAAAAAAATAATAAATAGCAAGGTATCTTATATATTTTTCTTTAAGTATATGAGAGAGTGTTAGATTCTTATCCGTTTAATAACAACAGAAAAGTATTATTTATGGTAAAGTACCGCTCTTTTTTATCTTTCGGGATGATTTTTCTCTTCATAACAGCTGTACAAATCAATGCAGCTATCGCTTTAGCTAATGGGGCTAAACCAGTTTCAACTGTTGATATGGCTAAACTTCTTCAATCGGGGAAGGTTAAAGATAGGTTTGAGGGGGAAGAAAATGCACCGGTAACAATTATTGAATATGCTTCATTGACATGTGTTCATTGTGCATCCTTTTATAACGATGTACTTCCTCAAATTCGTAAAAAATATATCAAAACAGGAAAAGTGAAACTTATTTTTCGAGAGTATGCTTTTGATTTACGAGCAACAGCAGGTTTTATGTTGGCACGCTGTGCACCAGAAGATCGCTATTTTCCTCTGATAGAAGTTTTATTTCAGAAACAGCAAGAGTGGGCTTGGGGGAAAGATGCTGAAACACCATTGAAGAAAATTAGCTTAATGGCGGGTTTTACGGACGAAAGTTTTAAGGCTTGCTTAACAAATCAGTCCATTCTAGATGAAGTAAATGCATCTTTTGAGCGTGGTAAAGAGCTTGGTGTTGAAGCGACACCTACTTTCTTTATCAATGGTAATAAGTATGAAGGTGCCATGAGGGTAGAATCTTTCTTTTCGGTGATTGATAGTTTCCTTAAAAACTAATTTTTTACAAAAGATGGGATTTGATATTTATGGTCATTTCCTTTTCAGAAGGTTAGTTTTTTGCATTTATGAAGCGATGTTTTCTTTGATTTAGCTAATTTTGAGTCGAATCATTGCTTTTGATTGTGGGACTAGATCAAATGATGTTTTTATGCTGATATAAGAGGATTTGTGCAATGGTAAAATGGGTTTATAGTTTTGGCAATGGCAGTGCGGAAGGAAATGCTAGTAAGCGCAGTCTTCTTGGTGGCAAAGGGGCAAATTTGGCAGAAATG
This sequence comes from Bartonella refiksaydamii, assembly GCF_902652675.1. Taxonomy (NCBI): domain Bacteria; kingdom Pseudomonadati; phylum Pseudomonadota; class Alphaproteobacteria; order Hyphomicrobiales; family Bartonellaceae; genus Bartonella; species Bartonella refiksaydamii. The sequence goes on along the minus strand of NZ_LR736289.1, from coordinate 116,742 downwards.
AGTAATCTTGGTTTGCCTGTACCTCCCGGATTTACTCTTACAACGGAAGTTTGTAATTTTTATTATGCAAATGATAAATCATATCCAGAAGAATTACGGGAAGTTATTAAGCAAGCACTTAAGCGCATTGGTGAACAAACGGGGCGTGAATTTGGTAATGAAAAAAGTCCACTTTTACTCTCTGTTCGCTCAGGGGCTAGGGCTTCTATGCCAGGGATGATGGATACAGTACTTAACCTTGGTATGAATGATGAGACTGTAAAAGCAATAGCTTTGCAAGCCAATAATGAACGTTTTGCTTATGACAGCTATCGCCGTTTTATCCAAATGTATTCTAATGTTGTTTTGGGATTGGATCATTCGTATTTTGAAGAGATTCTTGATGAGGCAAAAGCACGCTATGGTTATGCTGACGATACAGAAATGACAGCAGATAGTTGGAAAGATGTTATTATTTCTTATAAAGCATATGTTGAAGAAAAGTTAGGGAAGCCTTTTCCACAAGATCCTGAACAACAGCTATGGGGAGCGATTGGAGCAGTTTTTTCCAGCTGGATGACAGCTCGTGCGGTCACTTATCGGCGTTTACATAATATTCCTGAAAGTTGGGGAACGGCGGTTAATGTACAAGCTATGGTTTTTGGCAATATGGGTGAAGATTCAGCAACAGGTGTTGCTTTTACGCGGAATCCATCGACAGGGCAAAAAGAACTTTACGGTGAGTTTTTAATGGATGCGCAGGGTGAAGATGTTGTGGCAGGTATTCGAACTCCCCAAAATATTACGAAAAATGCACGTATTATTGCGGGTTCAAATAAACCATCTTTAGAAGAGATTATACCAGAAGCTTTTTTGGAGCTGTGTCAAATTGCGCAGAAGCTTGAACAGCATTATCGGGATATGCAAGACCTTGAATTTACGATTGAAAAAGGTAGATTGTGGATGTTACAGACTCGTTCAGGAAAACGAACGGTTCGTGCAGCTTTAAAAATGGCAATCGAAATGGTTGAGGAGGGGTTGATAAGCCGTGAAGAGGCGGTGATGCGTATTGATGCAAAATCGCTTGACCAACTTTTACATCCGACACTTGATCCCAAAGCAGCACGTTTTGTTGTTGCACGTGGTTTACCTGCTTCTCCAGGGGCGGCAACTGGTGAAATTGTTTTTACTTCGGAAGAAGCAGAAAGTGCATCGGCAGAAGGTCGCAAAGTTATTTTAGTACGCGTAGAAACAAGTCCAGAAGATATCCATGGTATGCATGCGGCAGAAGGGATTTTAACAACGCGTGGTGGCATGACAAGTCATGCTGCTGTTGTGGCGCGCGGTATGGGAAAACCATGTATTTCTGGTGCAGATAGTGTGCGGATTGATTATAACACAAATACAATGATTGTTTCAGCGCAGAGCTTTAAAAAGGGTGATGTCATTACGATTGATGGTGGAAGTGGAGAAATTTTCAAAGGAAAGGTTGCAATGTTACAACCTGAGCTTTGTGGAGATTTTGCAAAATTGATGGAGTGGGCTGATGGGATGAGGCGGATAAAAGTTCGTGCCAATGCTGAAACACCAACTGATGCACGTATGGGACGTTCTTTTGGGGCTGAAGGGATTGGACTTTGCCGTACGGAACATATGTTTTTCTCTGGTGAACGTATTGTTGCCATGCGTGAAATGATTTTAAGTAATGATGAACGTGGTCGTCGTAAAGCACTGGATAAACTTTTGCCAATGCAGCGTTCAGATTTTGCTGAATTGTTTGAAATTATGCGTGGTTTGCCTGTTACTATCCGCTTGCTAGATCCACCTCTCCATGAATTTTTGCCAAAAACGGATACGGAAATTCTTGATGTTGCAACGGTTATGGGAGTTCCTACTGAAGTGCTTGCTGAACGCGCGCAGCAGTTGCACGAATTCAACCCTATGCTTGGATTACGCGGATGCCGTTTGGCCATTACTTATCCAGAAATTGCCGAAATGCAGGCACGGGCCATTTTTGAAGCAGCAGCAGACGCTGCTCAAAAATCTGGGTCTCCTGTTATGCTCGAAATTATGGTGCCGCTTGTTGCACTAAAATCTGAACTTGATTTTGTAAAAGCTCGTATTGATCAAATAGCTGATGAAGTTATAAGGAAAGAAGGAAGCGACATTCAATATATGGTTGGGACGATGATTGAGCTTCCAAGAGCAGCTCTTCGGGCAGATGAAATTGCCAAAACTGCTGAATTTTTTTCATTTGGAACCAATGATCTAACGCAAACCACTTTTGGAATTTCACGTGATGATGCTGCTCCTTTTTTGGCAACGTATTTTCAAAAAGGACTTTTAGAACAAGATCCTTTCGTATCCATTGATCGCAATGGAGTAGGGGAACTTATTTCTATTGCTGCACAGCGTGGTCGTTCACAGCGTGGAAATATTAAACTGGGAATTTGTGGTGAACACGGAGGTGATCCTGCTTCTATTGCTTTATGTGAAGAAAATGATCTAGATTATGTTTCATGTTCTCCTTTTCGAGTTCCAATTGCGCGTTTAGCAGCGGCACAGTCAGCTATTGCAAAAAAGACACAAAGATTTTGAGTTTTTTTATTGTGTGGCGGCAATTCTTGCATTTAGACAATTCATAAAAAGCATATTTATTCCTTTCTTAAAAGTTTTTTATCTAAAAGCTACTCTCTCTTGTAACATGCAAGCGAAGTTCTTTCATAAAAGAGTTTGAAATGAGGTAATCTTGCTGTACTTGGAACTTTCATTCAAGTTATAAAAACGGTTAATTATTATAAATCAATATGTTGTCTTAATTGCATAGAATAAATTATATGTATTCCTTATTTTTTTCACTAAAAGGAAAATTTCCAATATACATTTTAGTTTTATGCGTGGGAGAGAGAAAAGCTTTCCTTTGATGTATTTAGGAAAAAAAGCATAAGGTAAAAGAGTATATTGTCGCTATGTTTTCAGTGTTTGCTTTGTAAGATAGATGCTTTTCTTCAATTCAACAAACCAACTTCACGCATTTTCATCAAAATTATGTGATCAATTTTACCTGTTATGGGAAGATCAAACATTTTTTGAAACTGTTTTAAGGCTTCGCTTGTTTTTTGATCTTCTACACCTGTGATAATAACTTCCCTGTTACCAAAAATACGTAAAGCTTTTTGTACTTGTATAATATCTGTAACAGGAGGTTCTAAAACAGTTTCTTTCGAGCGCGGCATAGCGCTTGTTTTTGTTGATTCATTTGCTATTTCTATCTCGCTTTGCTTAATTAATACTGCAATTTCATCTATTGTGGAGTTGGGTGAAACATCGTTTTGCCTCTTTCGAGTAGCTTGCTGTTTCCATAGTGCTATGGCTCGACGCATTTTAGGTCCCTCTATCCCATCTAAAGGACCATCATAAAGTCCTAGTTTTGCTAGCTTCTTTTGTATTTCTAGTGTGTCTTCTGACAGAGGCTGTGAAGATAAATTTTTGTGTAGAGGGTTTGAGAAAGGTACAGAAGCAACACGAGAAACTGTATGAAATTTTGCTTCTTTTTTTGACAAAGTAGAATTTTGCTCTATATTCGGAGCGAAGGTGAACTTCATTTTAGTAAAAACATCCTGTTGCATTGTCATTTGCGAAAACAAAGCATTAAATGAAACAAATCCAAAACTAATAGTAAAAAGAAGAGCTCCAATGAAAAAAAAAGCATTTTTACGTGTATGGAAATAAAATGTTTTTGCAATCCAAAAGAGAAAACGACCACTTATGAGAAGAATTGTTATAACAATACTACTATAGCGTTTACGATGTTTTATTCTGCGTGTTTTCTGTTTTTTTGTCATTATTTTTTATTTCCAATTACAGTTACTTCTTACACAGAAACGAAAATAAACTATTCTCATTTCCGATAACAAGAGGGAGGAGCATCTACATTGTTGCTCTCTCCTTTCCAACTGTTAAAATCAACGATCTTTTTACACAAATGTATGAGCAGATAAATCAACAATAGCCTTCATCCAATTTTCTCAGTTTTATATTCTACAGCATTTTTTAAGCTTCTACCTATGCGACACCATTTTTACGCTTGTAATTCACATTAATCACATATCATCATCTAAACTGAAAGTGCTATGTTATTTCCTTATTTTTTGCGTATATATTGTGTAGCATTTGAAATAAAACTGAAACACATTTGCTTATCACGCTGTAGAATTGAAGCGACGTGTATTTCTTTCAAATATTGTACATCTGCATAGGATTACATCCTCATAAAATGATATGATAAGCATACTTGCCTCTCAATATCATATATGTTCTCGTATAAATTCATTCTACTAATATTCAATAAATTTTATAAATAACAACGGAAGTCATTTTTAAAATCTCTGCAAGAGAATAGGCTATCTGCTTAATCCATATAATTTTTATATATGTGTTTTTTTAAGAAACAGAAAATTACAATGTGTGTTGTACAGTATAGTAACTTTCATGCACTACTATGGTTATTACGCATAATTCTTTCTATCTCATTTACATTCGTTCTCGTTACACGTAGTGAAAGTGTAAGCTCACATATTTGCAATGCTCTTGTTTTTTATTGTATAATTAATTTTGATGTTAATTTTTTAACAAAAAGATAATGCATCTCGTTTTTGTACAGCTGCATCATCTATGATTGTGACGTAATTAACGATATAAATCTGATAAACAAATGCTCAATTTTATAAATTTTTTATAAAGAAGAAGAGTATAGGTTGCTATTTTTGTTTCATTCATAACTGCGGTACATTGGCTGCCCATGATACGTTTTTTGATTAAATTATTATTATTTTTGTTTTTTCTTTTTGTCATCATTTCATTTTTTGTAGCAAAGCCTAACAATCATCATTCCTCTACCCAAAGAAATAGTGAAACAACAACGAGCGATGTGATTATGGCTTTTAAGGAAGCTTTAAATGATTTAGGAGCATTTTGTGACCGTAATACAGAAGCCTGCAAAGTTGGAAAAACCTTTTTAAGTTCACTTAGCGAACGCGCACGTTATGGTGCAAAAGCAGTTTACGAATATTTTGGACGTATATTAGATGACAAGAATAGGACAGTCTCTCCAAATATTGCTCCCAATGTCGAGCTACAGGATTCTATACAAAAACAGGAACATTCAACATCACCTTAAAACAAAATTTTTAATGTTTGCCATTGGTATTATATTAAGAAGAATAAGTGCTTATCCGTCAACCAATTACATTCAGCATAATCATAAAAACAAGACAGGACTGAGATTATGGCAGAAACAATCAATGATATTATAGAAAACTTCTCTGTTTTGGATAATTGGGAAGATCGTTATCGTTATGTGATTGAACTTGGGCACGAATTACCGCCTTTTCCTGAAAGTGCGCGAAATGATGCTCACAAAGTGCCTGGATGTGTTAGCCAAGTATGGCTTTTATCTTCACGTAATAATGCAGAAAATCCAACATTAACGTTTCAAGGTGATTCTGATGCCCATATAGTGCGTGGGCTTATCTACATTCTTTTTGCCTTCTATTCAGGCAAAAAAGCTTCTGAAATTCGCAATGCGGATGCTGAAGGACTCTTTAAAACACTTGGTTTAAACGAAAATCTCACGCCACAACGATCAAATGGTCTTAAATCAATGATTGAACGGATTCGTAGCGAGAGTTATGTATAAAATTAAATCAGCGTAGAAAAAGCTACGCAAAACTTCTACAAAAACATATCCGCTAAAAAGCATTTTTATATACCAAAGACGCTCTTTTGTTCAAAAAAATGTGTTTACTTGTTTTTTTTTCGTTTGCTTTTGCGCCCAAGTCCCATTTCCTTTGCCAAAGCCGAGCGCGCTTTTGCATAATTAGGTGCCACCATAGGATAAGAACTGTCCAATTGCCACTTTTCACGATATTCTTCCGGCAACATTCCATAATGAGTCATAAGATGACGCTTTAAAGATTTAAATTTCTTCCCATCTTCAAGGCAGATAAGATAATCCGGAAAAATTGAGCGTTTTGGGTTAACGGCCGGCCTTTGCTTCTCAACCTCAACTTCTGTTAATTCTACATTCCCCGCTTTACGAAAAGCGGCATGGACATCAGCAATCAAACTTGGCACTTCAGTCGGTCGGATAGAATTATTACTCACATAGGCAGCAACAATATCAGCAACCAATGTAATAACTAAATTGCTTTCAGTCTCTAAGACTGGACGATGTTCCATTCTTGTTTCCTTTAATTTAACGAGTAATTTAAAATCGAGATACGGCACACATACTCATGATACAGAGATCTCATGCACATAGATTTCATATTGTACAAAAATCTTTTTTGTCAATTCAATTATTCTATAAAATTGCCAAAACACAAAAAAATCAAATAAATACCCCTTTTTTGTCATAATATATACTAAGAAGAAACAGCTTCTTACCTCTTAGAATATATTTTTGTTCTATAAAATATCGTGCATGGAATAAAATATATCATACATATAAAAAATAATATAGCATAAAGTTATTTATTTTTTTAGCGAGCATAGAACTAAAAACATTAAATATAAGACGATAATATATAATTTAATATTTTTATTTTATATACTTATAAATTAATGTTCATCTTTCTAAATTTCAAATTTGTTTCATAATAGAGCTTTATTTAATATAAAAAATAGCTTAAAATATTTTTTTAATTCAAAAAATACAGTAAATAAATTTAAAAATCGCCTATCCAATATGATAGGATAAGCTTTTTCCTTCTAGTCAGTAATACCAATATTCCCAATACATTTCTAAAATAAATTTTACTTTGTATATCCAAAATTCAGTTCTATTGTTTAAAGAAAAATCTAATTTCGTTACCAAATAGCCTTATTTTCTCAGTTTGTCACTTCTATAAAAGTGGCATTATGCTTATAAAAGATGATACACGTGATATGTGATAAACAGAAGTACATAGTGTCATTATAGAAACTATCACAGCTATATTTTTGCAAAGGCACGGGATCTATAGATTTACGCACTTGCATAAACAATATGATTCTAACATATAAACGAAACTGTTAACATCTTTTTATAGGATCGTATATGACTCGCTCTTCTGTAATTCCGCCTAAAGCGTCCAAAATCATTCATAAAGAAATGTATCACGGTATTTGTCGTGATGATCCTTATCATTGGCTACGTGCATCTAATTGGCAAGAGGTTTTTAAGAATCCTAGTTGTCTTGACGAAAATATTCGACATCATCTTGAAAAGGAAAATGCTTATCAGGTTGATCAAATGGCTGATACAAAGCCATTACAAGATTTGCTTTTTTCCGAAATGAAAAGCCGCATCCAAGAGAATGATAGTTCCGTTCCTATAAAACACGGCCCTTTTGCCTATGGGGTCTCTTATGTTATCGGAGGTCAACAACCACATTATTTTCGGACACCAAGGAATGGCGGAGAAAAAAATATTTACCTTAATGGTGATGATTTGGCTGAAGGCAAAGAATATTTCAATTTTGGTTCAGTTCAAGAATCTCCTGATCATACACATGTTGTATGGACCTACGATGACAAAGGATCAGAATTCTACAAAGCTAAAATTCGTAATTTGGAAACATTATCTGACTGTGTAGACACCATTACTGATACATCTGGACAGATTGTGTGGGATGCTAATTCTGAAGGTTTTTTCTATACGAAGATGGATGAAAACCACCGTCCTTCTGAACTTTATTATCACCGATTAAACACCGATCAATCGCAAGATAAGCTTATTTTTCGTGAGGATAATCCAGGATTTTTTTTATATGTAAGTGGCTCTAAGCTTAATGATGTGGTTTATATTAATATTCATGATCATGAAACGTCAGAGATTTGGTTGATTTCTGCCAAAGCGCCTCTCACTGTTCCCCAATGTGTACGGAAGCGACAAAAAGGTATTGAATATTCACTTACAGAAGGCGGTGATATTTTTTATATTCTGACCAATCTAGATAACTCCAAAGATTTCAAGATTATGATAGCCCCGTATGCATCTCCACAATCAGAAAATTGGTCTGAACTTGTGCCACATCAGCTTGGACGTTTGATACTATCCCATGATGCATATCAAGATTTTCTTATCTGGCTCGAACGTTTTGAGGGGCTTCCTCGTATAAAAGTAATGGAGCGTACCACTAAACAGATTCATTCCATTACTTTTACAGAAGATGTTTATTCTTTAGGTCTACAAGGTGCTACAGAGTATAATAGCCAAACCATTCGTTTTTCCTATTCATCTATGACAACTCCTGATCAAGTGTTTGATTATGACATGAAAAGTCGTAAACGAACGCTTTTAAAAACGCAAATAATTCCCTCTGGGCATAATAAAGATGAGTATGTAACACGACGTATTACAGCAAGTGCAGATGATGGCGAGAAAATCCCTATTTCGCTTTTTTATCACAACACTACTGCTCTTGATGGTAGTGCACCTTGTCTGCTTTACGGTTATGGCGCCTATGGAATCTCCATTCCAGCCAGTTTCAATAGCAATGTACTTTCTTTGGTTAACAGAGGTTTTATTTATGCCATTGCCCATATTCGAGGAGGAAAAGAAAAGGGGGGCGAATGGTATGAGAAAGGGAAACACCTTTTTAAATACAATACGTTTACAGATTTTATTGCTTGTGGGCGCTACCTTGTAAATAATAAATTCACGTCCCATGACCGACTCATTGCTCATGGTGGTTCAGCAGGGGGGATGTTGATGGGAGCCATTGCCAATATAGCTCCACAGGATTTTTCTGGAATTGTAGCAAATGTGCCTTTTGTTGATGTTTTAGCTACCATGTTAGATGCTTCACTGCCATTAACGCCTCCAGAATGGCCGGAATGGGGAAATCCTCTTGAATCAGAAGAGGATTATAATCTTATCGCTTCTTATTCGCCCTATGATAACGTCAAAGCTCAAAAATATCCTCCTATACTTGTGATCGCAGGGTTAACAGATCCTCGTGTAACTTACTGGGAGCCCGCGAAGTGGGTAGCAAAATTACGAGACCTAAAAACAGACGATAATGCGATTTTATTGCGCATTAATATGGACTCAGGTCATGCAGGTGCAGCTGGACGTTTTTCAAAGCTAGAAGAAGTCGCATATATCTATGCATATATCCTAAAAATAGTGGGGAAAAACTGCTGTTAATTTAAACATCTGTTCTTCTTTTTGAAAGGCTCCATAATTTATGAGATTATAGAGCCTTTAATACAATATAAAAGGTTGCACAAAAAGCTTAAAATCCACAATCTTCATAAAGTTTCAGAACATAGTCCCAATTAATTAAATGATCTACGAAAGATTCAAGATATTTCGGGCGGGCATTACGATAATCAATATAATAAGAATGCTCCCACACATCGACGCCCAGAATAGGTTGAGCGCCATGAACTAAAGGGTTTTCACCATTAGTCGTTTTCATAATTTCAAGCTTGCTATCTTTAACAGCAACCCATGCCCACCCAGAACCAAATTGTGTCCCAGCAGCAGCGATAAAATCAGCGCGAAATTTGTCATAACCACCTAGATCAGCTTCAATAGCTTTTGCTAATTTTTCAGGTAGTTTTTGACCGCCACCGCCTTTTTTCATCCAAAGCCAAAAATGGTTATGATTGTAGTATTGTGCTGCGTTATTAAACAAACCAATATTGTTTCCAAAACTTTTTTTCACAATAGTTTCAAGGCTTTCATTTTCTAAGCCTAAATCTTTCACGAAATTATTGGTATTGGTAAGATAAGCGAGGTGATGCTTATCATGATGATATTCAAGCGTCTCGCGTGACATATAAGGTGAAAGGGCATCATAATCATAAGGTAAAGGGGCCAATTCAAAAGCCATTTAAAAATCTCCTCGATTCTAATTGTTAAGCTCACTCCACAAACTTAATTTGCCATTTACAGCATCTAAAAGCAAATGTTGAATGCTTGCTTGTGTTAAATTAATTTTTTATGATTATCTTTTTATAAAGGTGTTTTTGGGGATGTATGCGCTTAATCAAAAAATATCATTAAGTTATACAAATACTTCTGTTGAAAAATTTTTACATATGTAGACTAACAAAAAATGCAATGACTTTTTTTAAAGAATGAAAAGTAAATTTAGACAGCTATGAGTCTTTGTTTTTATTACCTAAAAATTTCTTTAACTATCTCACAAAATGCTTTCAATTTTTACTAGGTCTTTTCCGGATTATTTATATGAGTATTCCCCAGTTTTTATCACAGTGTTTGCAACGGAGCATTAGTGGTTATCTTTTGCAGATACTACTGATTTTTGCACAGACTTTAAAAACATTTTATAACTCCAATTACAACTGACAGTTTGCACATATTAATCAAAAATGGGATTTTCCACGATAGGCTAATTATCTTCGTTATGCATTATCGGTCCAATCTGTGTGTTGGGGAAGATGATTTATTTTAGACTGAAAAAAAACAAGAATGCAGTTAAAAGATAATAAATCATCAACACATAAAGCTCTTTTGTTTTTCTGTTTCATGTCAAAGAGTTTAGAGTTGAGTGAATCAAAAAAAATGCAGCCCATGATAATCTATTAAATAACGATGCAGTACAAAATTTGTATTTTATCCTGTCCTGAAATGAATGAATAAAATGGTAAAATACGAAAAATGTAAAATGACTAATAGTTAAATAACTATTGTTTGTGTTATCGTTATAAACAAGTACAAGTTTTTGTTACAAATTTTGCATCAGTGCAGTATTAACAAGACTTCAAAATTTTATGATAAAAAAGTAAAAGCTTTGATTTTCAGATATTGCGCACATTCACAGGAATCGCTATAAGGTGCAGAAGCGGTCGTGAGCATATTTTTTTTGGGGTATAGCCAAGCGGTAAGGCACCGGTTTTTGGTACCGGCATTCCCTGGTTCGAATCCAGGTACCCCAGCCAATGTTTTTATAGGATATAAAAGTTCGGGAGTTTTAATTCCGTTGATTCTTTTAACTTGTTTTCTACCTATCCCTAGATTTTTTGAAGTTTTTTACTAATTTGATTGCTAATTGCTTTATATTTATAGCTGACAGAGGACCCACTCTATTTTAGAGGTGCGAATTTAGAGGTGTAAATGAGATACAAGTTTTTGTTATGAATTTTACATCCTATCAGCTCTTTTGGGAACAGTGCTGTATTTGTTATTCACTCCAATAGGCTCTCATAATAAAAGGAAACAGTTGCACCAATTCAATCTTACTATAGTGCAATATCCCTAAGGGTGGTTTACCCATCCTCACCGCATTATTTCTAAACCTTTGTTCTTTAAAATTCTCAGTGCTGGTATCGTTGGTTGGTTAATATTTTTCGCCCCATGCATATGGTTTAGACCTCGGTATTTCATCAATTCTTTTGATCGTTTTTGATGGAGAGATTTATCTTAATACGTGCCAATGTCATTTTTAATATTTTCGGCTGAAAAGGTTTCCTATATTGTGATGATATTTACCTAGGTGGCTTATTTTACTTCTTGACAGCTTTAAATTGTGAGACAATAAAAATCCATTTTACATATAAAATGCTTTGGCAATGGTGTAAATAGGGGCTAAAATCAGCGATCAGATAAAAGATAGCGTATGCATACAGAAAAATGGCTTTAAACTTGTTGACTTGTGAAGCATTATGACAGTCTTCTCTTCTTTTGATAAGTTTGGGGCATTATGATTTCAAAATTTGCTCTTTAGGTCTTAAAAGGCATGATGTCGGATGAAATAAAGCGCAAGGATAAGGAGGTTTTACCAGGTTTTAGAAGGCATAACTAATCCGCTGGATTGTCCATGATCATTCATATCAAGCTGTTACGCTAAAAATATCACTCGTAGTAATGTCTTTAGATAGTGTACCCAGTTTGATCATAAGCAAATATCCCTCCCAATAATTGATTTTCGGAAATCTTATTCCTAAGAGCGTATGGGAGAGAAAAACTCAAATGATTCATTTTCAATACTTGGTTTATAAAATCTATTTTGATGGATTTTTTGCTCTATAGGAACGCCAGCGGGCAATTTTCCGTATCCCACCGTCTTCATTACGTCTGATAGCATAACAATACTGCTGATTGGGAAATACATGCCGTTGCATATCGCGCACGAGAGTAACAGCATGGCCATATGGTGCCACACAATCAATGAACCATATATACTCTCCGCCCTGCCAATCGGCATTGGGTAAAAGCTCTCCCTTTTCAAGCATAGACAGATGATTTTTCTCATCTAAAAAAGCCCAAGTGATAAAGGCACAAAATTCTCCACGCTCATTTTTATAGAGTTTGTATTGTCCAGTTCGTAAGGCAGGTCCTACATTAAATTCGATATCCCAAATCCGCCAGCGGCGGTGTAAGGGGGATTGAAGCATTAAAACCATCATAGCTCCCAAAGCTGTAAGAGGAGCTATGAGTGATGATGAAGGGTTTTCATTTACGCACATTATCTTTCCTTTAGAGATTGTTCTAAAATTTTGGTGATAGGCTCAAAGAAATAGGAAATTAAGCGCCGTTTTGAGGTAATGACATCCGTTGTCACTGTCATGCCGGGAATAAATTTAAGTTGTTTGCCATTCAAAGTGATGTAATCTTGGTCAATTTTGATTAAAACGGCATAAGCACCATTAATTTCTTTATCATAGCGTGCTGTAGCACCTACATTAACGACTGTACCGTAGATAACGCCGAAACGTTCAGGCGGGAAAGCAGAAAACTTGATGTAAGCACGTTGGTCTTTTTCTAAAAAGCCAATATCTCGGTTATCAAAAAATGCTTCAACAATGAGGCCACCTGTGCCAGGGACAATACGCATTAAAGTTTTACCAGCTTCTACAAATCCGCCCAAAGTATGGATACTTAAATCATCGATACGCCCATCAACGGGTGCATAAAGTGATAAGTGATCAAGGCGGTATTGAGTACTATCAAGTTTTGCTTTTAACCCTTGAAGATTCAGTTCTGTTTCACGCGAAAGTTGCCGATAGCGAGCGATTTCATCGGAAATGAGGCTTTGCCGTTGTTGGCGGAGGGTGTCTATTTCGGCGGCATTTTCTTCTAAGCGTCTTTGATTGGTTAAAATTTCATGTTGCACATTTTTAAGGTCATGTAAACGCTCTAAATAAACGGCTTGGCTAATGACTTTTGTTTCCATCAGGCTTTTGGCAGCTTTTAGTTTTCCTTGGCTTAATTGAAGATCATCTTCTAGCTTATCTAATTGCGCATGTTGTGTTGCACCACTGCGCATGACCCGATCAGCTTGGGCTTTTAGCGCTTTTAATTTATCTTGGAGAGATTGAAGGGTAGCGCTAATGAGTTTTCCCCCTTCTATTCTTGCAGTATTGTTGTTGGAGGGAGGAATTTGCAAATAAGCCAGTCCTTTTGTTACAAAATCTTTATCCAAAGGATTGCTTTCGCTCAGTGCTGCTAAAATAGCAGCAGCAATTTGCGCTTGAAGAGTCTGTTGAGCGATATCGGCTTGAACCCGTGCGCGCTCATTTAAGGCTTCACGAGGATCTAATTGAATAAGGAGATCACCTTGATGAACAAATTGCCCTTCTTTTACAAGGATTTTCTCAATGCGTCCTGTATTTTGCGCTTGGACCAGCTGAACATAGGCGGTTGGAATAACACTTCCTTGCCCTCGTGCAACAATTTCTGTTTTTGCGATAAAGCTGCCGATCACAATAAAGAAAAATAAAGCAATCAAAACAGCAACCACCATATGAAGTGTTGGCGATAAGGGACGTAAGCTAGGTATCTTATCTGCCATTTTTTGCCTCCAAATCATTGAAATTTAATATGGTTGCGTTCTGAGGAAAAAGGTCATGTTTATGGGTAATGACGAGAACCATGCGCTCTTGCGAAAGTTTATATAAATACTCAACAATCTGTGTGCTAGCAGCTTCATCTAATGCGGAAGTCGGTTCATCCAAAATAAGAAGGCGCGGGTTTATCAAGAAAAAACAAGCCAATGCTAGGCGTTGGCGTTGTCCACCTGATAAAAAGCCACCTTGCTCTCCTACTTGGGTATTGAGTCCTAGAGGCAACTGAGCAATCAAATCATGGCAAGCACTAACATATAGTGCAGCGTCAATTTCATCTTTAGTGGCATCTGGTTTGGCAAGAAGCATATTCTCAAGAATAGTTCCGGAAAAAAGGCAAGGATTTTGGGGAAAATATGCGATTGTTTCACGCACGCTACGGACATCAAAATTCTGTAAAGGTTGTGCGTTAATCAATATTTTTCCGCTTGTTGGGTGGTAGAGACCACAAAGGAGCTTAGCCAAGGTTGTTTTTCCACACCCTGAAGGACCAAGCAACATAATGGGTTGCCCAGGTTGTAAAGATACATCAAGATGATTGATAATTTTCTTTTCTCCATAAGAAAAACACATATCTCTGGTTTCAAGATGGGGCGTTGTGGTGAGTTGAAGAGATGGTTTTTCCTTTTCCCATTCTGAAGGGGAGTTAAGAATATCACCCAAACGAAGGCGAGAGATTTTTAAATGTTGCCATTCTTCCCATAAAGAGGCAAGGCTTAAGATAGGACCAGAAACATTGCCAGCGAGGAGATGAAAAGCAATAAGTTGCCCTAGCGTAATCTGATTTTGCAGTACTGCCTGAGCACCAAAAAAGATAATAAAAATGGTGAAAAGATCGCCAAAAATATGGCTCAATGCCCCATTGAGAAGATGTAATTTACTGGTTGTAAGGCTTTGATCCAAACTACGAGCTAAAGTTTCTTGCATACGTAGCGTATGAGCAGCTTCTTTTACATGCGCTTTGATGGCTTCAAGATTGGTAAAACTTTCAATAAGGCGTGATTTATGGGCCGCTTGCAGGGTGAAAGCACGGCGTAATTGGCGGCGTAAAAAAGGACCAACCAACGCTAAAGAGCCCATTTGTAAAGGTAAAATGATAAGGACAATAAAGGTAAGTTTCGGACTAATGGAAAAGAGTGCAGCAAGATAAATGATTGCGAACAGAACATTCAATACAGTTGTTGCAATAGTTCCCGTTAAAAAACCGCGAATTGTATCAACTTCTCCAATACGTGAAAACAGTTCCCCTACTTGCCAATGACGTAACGCAGGCAGGGAGAGGCTTAAAAGATGGGTATAAATGCGACGCGCAAATTCTAGAGTCAGCCTATTGGCTAAATAAGCCCCTAAATAACCTGATAGAGAGCTAAGAGCCGTGCTAAACAGCATGATAGCAACCATCAAGACAACGATAGCATAGAGACTTTCAATACGCTGGAAGGGCAAGATACGGTCAATAATTGCCTGAAAAATAAAAGGATTGACCAAGCCAAGTAAGCGCAAAACAATGGCTACACAACTGAGTTCGATGACATAATGAATATATTTCTTGGTAGTTTGAGTAAACCAAGAGAAGGATACTAGCTTTTCGGGTGAATTGCTCATTTGATTTTATGATTTTGTTTAAGAGAAAGAGCGATTGATGTCGCATATTTAAACAGTATTGTAAATATTATTATTACTAAATAATAAATACATTTTGCATGAATGTAATATAAACATAATGTATTTATATTATTATAAATAATTTATCACTATTTTAAAAATTATGTTTGACATTAATCTAAAACGCGTGATAGTCACTTAAAACGTATCATGTCGATACGTTATTTTAAGAAATAATGAGAAATTAAAGGAGAATAAAAATGGGTAGTTCAAGCTCATCGAATGATTCAAGTAGTAGTTCACATTCATCAAGTTGGTTTCATTCTGAAAGGTGTGATGCGGGTGGTTATGCTTATGATGTGATCGCAAATGGTATTAAAGGCGCAGTAGTAGGAGGAGCAATTGGTATCTTTAAAGGACCATCTGGTATTGGCTATGGAGCGGCAATAGGTGCTGCAGAGCAAGGTGGTAATGCCTTGATTGATAAGATAGACGAATGCTCTCACAGGTAAAGTGAAAGAATGCTGAATGTCTCTGAGATCAGTAATATTGTAACATAATTTAAAAGCTATGGCACAACTGATTTCGGAGATATCTATTATTTATGATAAATAGATATCTGGGGGATTTTTTGTTATGGATATTATTTATAAACTTATAAAATTATTTCTTCCACTAATTATGGGTATTTTGGTAGGTATGTTGTGCTATAGATTTAACAGTTATAGTTGGAAACACGCTGCAAAAGAATCATTGTCAATGGGGATTATAGTATTTATAGTAATAATTTTTTTTAATTATGTTATTAAGTATATTGGTTTGTAGAAAATAATAATTATATTTAATTTTTTGCTATGAATATTTTTATTCAATAATTATTGACAACAATTATGATAGGATTTTTACTTATATATTAAAAGGTAATGATTGGAGAAAAAGTTTTAAAAAAGAAATATTGAAATTAATTATGTTTTTTATATTATTTTATATTATATTATTAGTTTTTAGCAACATATAAATTTCTCCGATATGTGTGAACAATTCTCTCTCATTTGCCAAGTTTGTAAGACAGGCAAGGAGAGGCTTAAAAGATGGGTATAAATGCGACGCGCAAATTCTAGAGTCAGCCTATTGGCTAAATAAGCCCCCAAATAACCTGATAGAGAGCTAAGAGCCGTGCTAAACAGCATGATAGCGACCATAAGGACAACGATAGCATAAAGACTTTCAATACGCTGAAAAGGGAGAATACGGTCAATAATTGCCTGAAAAATAAAAGGATTCACCAAGCCAAGTAAGCGCAAAACAATGGCTACACAACTGAGTTCGATGACATAATGAATATATTTCTTGGTGGTTTGAGTAAACCAAGAGAAGGATACTAGCTTTTCTTGTGAATAACTCATTTGAATTTATGATTTTATTTAAGATAAAGAACGATGGATGTCGCATATTTTAACAGTATTGTAAATAGTATTATTACTAAACAAAATATACATTTTGCATGCATAAATATAAACATAATATATTTATTGTTTATACAGTGTTTTTATTTCTAATTTTAAAATTATATTTGACATTTTCTAAACTGAATAATAATGAATTTTCCACTGAATCATTATGATTAAGTATTTGTTAATAATAGAAGAGCATTTATATGTTTGGTTCATTTGGTTTTTCTAGTTTGTCTAATAGTTGGTCTAATATTTCATCAATGAATTTTTCAAGCAATGGATTACAACCTGGGTGTACTGTTGGAAATTACCTCACTACAGCAGGTTCATACGGAGGGGTGGGAAGAGATATGGGAAGAACTGGTGGAGTATTTGTAGGCGGTATAGTCGGAGGTCTTGCATCAGGCGGATCGGGTATAATTGCAGGTGCAGGAACCGGTGCAGGTCTTGGCTATGGGGTAGGAGCAGGTATAGGTTTAAATGCTCAGTATAACGCGTTCTATTATTAATTTATAAAGTATTTAGAAATATATCTCTGAGTTTATAATAATTTTATAGACATATTTTTTATTAACGTGTCTATATGTGTTGATAAAATAGCTTTTAGTTATATAATAACTCTATATTTTAATTTGGAAATTTTATACGTTATGGGTGTTTTTCATATTATTAATGAATTAATTGAATTATTTACGTCGATATCTATTTTAATAATATTTATATCTTTATTTGAATTATATTACAAACATAAAAATTGTCTTAAAAAAGATATTAGAAAAAGTTCAATTATAAGAATAGGTTTATTTTTTGTATTTTTCTTTTTATTATTTTCTTTAGTTAATTTTTATATAACTTAATATATTTAAGTTGGAGTTTGTTATGATTGACCTTATGTTTAATATTAAAAATGCGTTACTTGCAACAAACATTTTTTTAATTTTAAGTATATTTTTTTCTAAATTACAATTTCCTACTTGGAAAAAGTCTATTAAATTAGGATTAATTACAATTATTATATACTTTATAATATATTTTGGACTTTATTATTTGATAAATTAATATTATATAAAATATCGATGTATTTTATATTTTATGAGTAGTTATTTTGCTCACGTACAAATAGAATCTTATATAAATGAAATTAACTTTAGATAATTGTATTATTTATAATGATTTATATTTTTTTATTAACTATTTTGGTGGTTATTATTAATGTGGATGAATTTTATTAGCTTTGTTGTAAATATGTTATTTTCAATAATAAGTGTAGTTACAATTATATATTATTTATTATTACTAAATAAATATAAAAATTATAATACAAAAGAATACAAAAAAAATATATTATTACTAATAATAAGTTTAATTTTTATAATTATTTTTATAATATTTTTTATGAATATATTTTATAAATTTAAGTTATTTAATAGTGTATTAAATATATGAAATAAATTATAATATTGATTTTATATCTTATTAAGTAATAATAAAACCTTATTTTTTATTATTGAGATATATTTGTTATAATAATTGCATAGTTATTATTTTTATATACTATTCATCTTTAAAAAAATGTTTACTGATTACAGTGAGACAGTGTCTTTAATATCAAGCATTATCATCAAGAGTTATGTTTTTTATTTCCTATTTTTGAATCTTTTTAATTATTTCAAGAATGGGTTGTTGAGATTATTGTCTTTTGTATAAGAATTGTCAGTTTATAGTTTTTGAAAAGTGATTCTCTTCTTATGGATCATATTTATTGAAAAATAAGCAATTTTTATGAAATAAAGTGCCTTATCTCTCTTGATTTTTATCCATCATCTTGTGGGAGAGGAAGTGAAGCGATTTCTGTATCAAGGACATCCATAAAATCGATAATAAAAGCAGCATTGGTACCCAAATCTCT
Source organism: Bartonella refiksaydamii (assembly GCF_902652675.1). Taxonomy (NCBI): domain Bacteria; kingdom Pseudomonadati; phylum Pseudomonadota; class Alphaproteobacteria; order Hyphomicrobiales; family Bartonellaceae; genus Bartonella; species Bartonella refiksaydamii. The sequence goes on along the minus strand of NZ_LR736289.1, from coordinate 97,935 downwards.
TGGCATATAACGCGAAGCAGAACGCATATCAACAAAAGTTGTATCCCCTTCATCGGTTAAACGTATCATGATGTCCGAAATAAAACCTAGGTAAAAAGTTTTTGCTACCGTTTCAATATAAATCTCGTTTTCTTCACCTTTAAATTCTCGTTGAGCCACAACAGGCCAACCGTAGGCTGCTAAAACATTGAGAACGGATTTACGAATACGATCAGGTGAACCATCATAACGACGTCCTGACATTTCCGGCCACGCAGATATTTGTAATGCTGCTTGTTCAGTTAAAACACTTTTAAGCGGCAAAGCATCATTGGGGCGTATCGTGCGAAAAAAAGCTGGCGGTCTTTGGGTATCAGTAGAAACATCATGAAGAGCTGGTAAAGCAAACCAAAATCCCCAGAATAACACCAATGGTGTGGCAGTGATCAACGAATAAATGATCCCTCTTAAAGCTCGCATTCCTCCTAGAGCGCCATACCACCACAAACTGTAAAGTGCTTTTACAGCAAGAAAAAGAGAAACAACAACACAGCAAGCAGAGATTACTATTAAAATTATGAAGTCGGTTACGTCAATCACGGAAAAGCGCTGTAAAAGCATTGCAAATAACAAAATAAAGAACGCCAATCCACCAAAACGGGGAGACCATACCGCTGCCCTTGAAATTAACCGAACATATACCTTCTTCATGAAGCCTTTTCCCCCTCAACCATGAAACAGAATTTTCTTCAAATTTCATATCTTATAGAAAGTTTCCAGTTACATAACAAAAGTAAAGCACTTATTTTTTAGGTCAAGTATGCTCTGGAATCCATAACCTCCTATAATTGTTCTCGTTCATTTTCTGAAAGAACAACTACTCCCTCTATAGTTTATCATGTAATCGTTCCAATTTTTATGGGAATGGTTTGTAATCACATAGAAATAAGTTTAGATGATAAGCTTTACGGTTTCTCTAAGTGTGTTTTCTTAGAATTTTTAGCCATCCTTATCACCTTTAGGTTTAAAAGAGGTTTTTCTATCGAATATGATATGATTCTGTGCTACAGAGGTTTCATTCTATTTGATATTTATAATCAATATGCTTACTTTTTCATCTACTTGTACAGCAGATTTATGTTTCAATGGAAGAGGGTTGTGAGGATTATAGAATGGTTTTTGACTCTAATAAAAAATTAAGTTGCTTAAAAGTTAGAATAAAGATCCCATTTTAATTCTGATATTTGATTAATTGAGGCTGAAAATAACCATTTTGTGTATATTTTGTTTACTCTTATAGAAAAAATTAGTCTAGTTAAAGATCGCTGTGCTTTTATCCATTGAACATGTGACAGGTGGCAGATGAAAGGAAGGCTTCACTTTCTTTTTTTGCAAGTGCTGTAGGAGCAAAGCTACGTAAGACGACAAAACCTTTATTTACATTTTTAGCAATTAAAACTGAATTGGCATTGTTTTTAGATTTTGGCTGTTTAAGCTCTATTATTTGTACCGGTTTTCCAATGATAAGATCTAGCGTAGCATCAGGGGATGTTCTGTCATTAAGGCTATAGAAAATCATTCCGTCGTATGTGTAGGCTGCTAGTGACCAAAATTGTATTGTTTTTAAAGCTTTTAAATGAACAGGGCCATTTTCGAGATCAAATCTGCAGACTTTAAGAAGAAAGAGGGGATCAGCAGACTGTTGAATAGGATTACGAGCATCTAAGTCAATGAATTGATAAGGAGCCCCCGATTTTTTAAGCCCTATCCATATATTATCTCGCATCCAATAGGGGAGCAGAAATAAAACGCAAATATGAACAATAACAGCACCAATGCTTGCAAGAAGCACAGCATGAATAAATCTAGTCACAGTTTTTTTGTCCTGATGGAATTTGTTCTACCAAGGGCATTGTAAGCGTTTGTAATGCCGTTGCGGAAATGATTGAGGTATCGTATAAAGTAAGAATAAGTCCAAATTCTTTTTGACTAATCGTTGCAAGCCAATTTCCAGTTTGTGGTGTTGGTGCGATGTTGATACGCAAAGAGCCATCACTTTCATAGGTAACATTGTTGGTATAGAGTTCGAAAGGTATTTCCTTGGAAGAAGTATAAGGTTTTAGGGATTTATCAGCTGTATAAAGTGTAAAGAGGCGGGCTTCAGGAATGTGACCTTTGAGTAAATAATGGCAATGGGGGCGTAGCGGATGTCCATGACTGTCTTCCCAAAGTTGAAAAATAAGCCCTTCTGTGTGCCCGAGTGAAATGCCACCTCGTTTGGCAGTGCGTGCGCGGGTATAGGGATCAGTGTTGGCCGTTCCTGCTTCTGGGTAAGCACTCCATTTATCAATTGTAAAGCGTCCAAAATTATTGAAGGAATTGAGCATATAGTCGACGCTAAATGTTCCACACAAAATAGAAAAAGTAAGGATAAAAAAGGGCACAGCAATATTAACAAACATTGTAGAATATTTCGAATTCAATGTGTTAAAGCTCCAAGTGTTTCTAGTTTCAAAGAGATTACAGATGGTTTTTTCAGATCTTTGTTAATCAGTCGCACAATATTCAATGTTGCGGGGGAAAGCGTATAAGATATTTTAGGCACAACCTCAGAATCATTGCGGGAAGTGGGAAGCGGCTGATAAGGGAGAAGTGAATCTTTGACACCATAGAGTTGTTTTAGCATGATATTTTGGTGTGCATGGAGCATAATGCTATGCCATATCATGGCAGGAACACCACCACCAAAAGCACGATTCATCGGTGAAAAATTATCATTTCCCATCCATACAGCCCCAGTGTAATTACCAGTAAAGCCAACAAACCACGCATCGCGATAGGATTGTGATGTTCCAGTTTTGCCAGCAACAAGGGTCATAGGGAGAGCAGCACGTTTACCAGATCCTCGTGTTGTAACACCAACCATCATTTGGTTCATATAAGCTGCGGATTGTCCACTGAGGACTCGATGTGGTTTATTACCGTTATGCTCGAAGTTCCAAACTACATGTCCATCTGTTGTCCTGATTTGCGTGAAGCCATGGTGATTTCCAGCAATGCCACCATTCGCAAAGACATTAAAACCAATTGCTTGATCCATCGGTGTCATATTGGATGTGCCTAGAACCATAGTTTTGTGTGATAAAATATGTGCATGAATGCCCATGCTTTTGATCAGATCTATGATAGGTTGGGTATTGTGGTTAAGATATTGGGAGGTAAGATAGACAGGCACTGTATTGATAGAAAAAGCTAAAGCTGTTGCTAAATCGATTTTACCAAGATAACGACCCGAGTTATTTTTGGGTGACCAGCCTCCCCAATTGATGGGGGCATCTAAGACTATTGTTGAAGGAGACAAACCACGTTCCATTGCGGCTGCGTAAACATAAGGCTTGAATGAAGAGCCCGGTTGTCGACCGCCTTGTGTTGCTCTGTTAAATTGGCTTTTACTATAATCCAGTCCTCCAACAATTGCACAGATAGCTCCGTTATTATCGAGTATTACGGTGGCCGCTTGTGTTACGTGATATTGTTGACCATACTGGTGTAAATGATAGGCGATTGCTTCTTCTGCTACTTTTTGAATATCTGGATCAAGAGTCGTTTGAATGATCAAAGTATGACTTGGAAGTTGGTCATTCATTTTTTTGACTTCGTCGAATGCCCAATCAAGAAAATAATCAGGTTGAGTATTTTTTATTTTTGTAAGTACTTTTGCAGGATGACGATAGGCATTGATAATTTGGCTTTCAGTCATGAAACCGCTATTAACAAGATTAGCAAGTACCACATTGGCACGTGTTTGAGCAGCAAAAAGGTGACTATGAGGAGCATATTTAGTCGGGGCCTTGAAGAGACCTGCTAACATAGCGGATTCGCTAAGAGATATATTGCGTACATTTTTCCCAAAGTAAAATTTTGCTGCTGCTGCAATACCAAAATTGTTTCCTCCCATATATGCACGGTCAAGATAAAGTTGCAAAATCTGTTTTTTGCTGAAGTTTGCTTCTAACCAAAGGGCAAGGTAGGCTTCTTTAATTTTGCGTGTTATGGTTCTTTCATTTGTTAAGAATAAATTTTTAGCCAGTTGTTGTGTAAGGGTTGAACCACCTTGAACAACACTTTTAGCCCGCATATTCTGTGAGATCGCCCGTGTGAGACCTTGCAAATCAATACCCCAGTGATCAAAAAAACGGCGGTCCTCTGTCGCAAGAACCGCTTTAATAACAAAATTGGGCATTTCTTCAACGGGAACGGATACAGCCGGTAATGCGCCACGATGACCGATGGGGTTTCCATAGCGATCTAGAAAAAGAATAGAAAAATTCCTGGGAGAATACCAATCTTTTTTGGTTAATTCGAAAATGGAAATGCCAACAATGGTAAAAAGAGTAAAACCAATCAATCCTAATGTCAGTGTTTCGTTAAGAATTTCTACTATAAAGCGTTTCCATCCTCGGGGGTGACAACATTGCGAGATGATCTGTGTTTTATTCCAGAAGGAACTATTAGCAGAACGGATGCGATAAAGTGTTGTGTCGAACAGTGCATCTAATTCAATAAGTGCAGGACTATGGAATGGCTTATTGTATTGTGCTTTCTTTTTTTTAAAAAAATTAAACATTTAAAAAGAGCCTATAGCAAAGCAATGCAACAAAAAAATCTACAATGATTATATGGAGTAGCAGTAATTTTTTGCTATAGTGCCAGCAGAAAAAGAGTTTATTTATAGTTATTTTAGGATTATGGCGACCTATTTATCATAGATTATGTATTTAGTTTTATGTTTTTAAAAGTTTCTATCTCAATTGTTTTTATAGTCTTTAAAAAGATTTTATTTTAAAATTGCCAAATTTGAGAATAATATCTACCTATTATTTTCGATAGATGATTTTTGAATAAACAAAAAACCATTGATCATTTTATACTCAAGAATGGATTATGAAAATATCTATGATAAAAAAGTTTGGCTTGTTTGTGATGATAGCAGTTCTTATGGGGGCGGATTCTGTTTTTGCTACTGGTTGTGCTGAAGTGGGTAGAAAGGTTGCGACCCAAGAAAATGGGGTATTGGTACGTTCAAAGTCGGCTGTTCAGGATGGAAAAAATATGTGTATGATTGTGGTTGTTGTGCCTGCTCGTGATGGTGAAAAGCTGCGTCGTGTTGAGGTTTTAGTCCCCGCTAATTAGTGATTGGCAGATATTGTGATGCGTATTTTAATTGTCGAAGATGATAGGAATCTCAATCATCAATTAGCAGAAGCTGTAAGGAGTGTGGGATATGTTTCAGATAGTGCTTTTGATGGTGAAGAAGCTTATTTTTTAGGAAGTACAGAGTCTTATGATGCTGTAATTATCGATATTAGTTTACCGCGTAGAGATGGAATTTGTGTTGTTGAAAAATGGCGCAAAGAAGGGTATTTTATGCCTGTTTTAATACTAACAGCGCGAGACCGATGGTCTGATAAGGTGCTTGGAATTGATGCAGGTGCCGACGATTATGTTGTTAAGCCATTTCATATGGAGGAATTGATGGCGCGGTTGCGGGCGTTAATTCGTCGAGCTGCTGGGCATGCAACAAGCACATTATGCTGTGGTCAGGTTTTATTAGATACTAAAACTTCTCGTGTTTTTGTTGATGGTCAGTTGATTAGATTAACATCCTATGAATTTAGACTTCTTTCGTATCTCATGCATCATTGTGATAGAGTGATGTCAAGGACGGAGCTTATCGAGCATCTTTATGATCAAGATTTTGATAAGGATTCAAATACGATTGAAGTTTTTGTGGGGCGATTGCGTAAAAAGCTTGGGGTGGATTTGATTGAGACTGTTCGAGGAATGGGATATCGCGTGAAAACACTAGGTGATTAATGAGTGTTTTAAAAAAGAATAACCGTTTTAGGAGGCTATTTTTTTTAGTGAGTAGATCTCTCAGCTTACGCGTTATGATCTTATCAACATTATGGGTTGTTATTTCACTTTCATCAATTTCTGCAGTTAGTATTTTATTTTATAGGCGCTCAAGTGAACAAAGCTTAGAGCGTGTCCTTTATGCTCAGCTTTATAGTCTTATTGCGACAGTGACGGTTTCACCAGAAGGGCAATTGAGAGGAAGTGTTGGGATTGATGATATTCGTTATTCCGATCCAACGGCAGGATGGTATTGGGAAGTTGTTGCTATATCACATAATTTAAAAGGAAGATTGGCATCTCCATCATTAGGAACAGGTAGCATATTTGCACCAAGCGATGTCGATATACCTTTTGACAGCAAATTTTTTCGGTCATATCGGATAAAGGGCAACAATGATCAGAAATTACAAGTCATTGAAAGTGATGTTGTTCTTGATAATCAGAATCATATTGCGCGTTTTCGTCTCGTTGGGAATATCGATGAGGCACATGCACAAGTACGGGAATTTGAACGGACTTTACAGATTTTTCTTTGGAGTTTTGGTATAGGCAGTGTTCTTATAAATATTGCTATCATTTTCTTTAGCTTTCAACCGTTGAAGCTTATTCGACGTACATTAAATGATATTCGCGAGGGTAGAGTTTATCATGTGAGTACGGATTTAGTAAGTGAGGTCATGCCACTAGTACGAGAGATGAATGCTCTCATCAATAATAATCAGCGTATTATTGAACGGTTTCGTACACAGGTTGGCAATCTTGCTCATTCATTAAAAACGCCTTTATCAGTTATTATAAATGAGGTTGATAAGATGTACGGGGAACAAGCCATTTTATTGAGAGAGCAAACTAAAATAATGCAGGCTCAAATAAATCATTACCTTCAGCGTGCGCGGATTGCAGCACAATGCGATAGTATCGTTTATCATACATCTGTTCGCAGAGTGATTGGTCGTTTAGTGCGGGTTATGGAAAAGCTTACTCCTGAAAAAAAGTTCCGATTTGTTATGGATGCCGATGATATTGTTTTTTCTGGTGAGAGAGAAGATTTAGAGGAAATTGTAGGAAATTTGATTGAAAATGCTGCTTTATGGTCTCACACAAAAGTTCTCATCTCCTGTCGTTTAGAAAAAAATGTTGAAGAAACAGAATACTTTAGCATTCTCGTAGAAGATGATGGATCTGGTTTAACAGAAGATAAAATTGATGAAGCGTTAAAAAGAGGACGGCGGTTTGATGAAAGCAAGCCTGGAACAGGTTTAGGGTTAGCGATTGTTTCAGATATGGTCAGTGAATATGGTGGAAGTTTTTTTTTATCGCGTTCTGATTTGGGTGGGTTATGTGCAAAAGTTTTATTACCAAGCAGGAGGTAAATATATTTTTTTCTAAAGCATGTATTTTGAAGTTTGTAAGCAGGTATCAGTTTTTTGTGAATAAAAGAGGGGGAAGGGAGGATAAATTGGTTATACTTTTTGATTTTCGTGTTGGTACAAAAATGATATGCTATTACTAATTTTGTCATCGCTTTTTCTCACCTTTTTGGTGTGTATCCTTTTTCTTTCGCTACATAACTATGGGACTGGGGAAAAGTGGAGAGTTCAAGCCGTTGATAGTTATAGAAGTCATATGTATTCGGTTGTATCTGAGAAGACTTATACGCATTACAAAAATAGATATACTCTTAAAGCGTTGAGTATTTTGTTTGTTCTTCTTATGACATGGAATATTTACGCTCTGACAGGAAATCCAGAAGTTAAAAGTTATTTTTTTAGCGAGTTAATGGATAAGAATCCAAAAACACTCAGTAAGCGTGAACAGCTTGTTCTTTTACAAGTACTTTTTTTTCGTGCACCGCATGATGGAAAATTAGCAGATGCATTAGCAGTAGGATACCTCGAGGAAGGTCATTTTCAGGATGCAGTGAACATTTATTTAGATGCGCTTCGCTTGAATGGAGAATCAGCTCCAAGACTTGTTGGGTATGGTTTGGCATTAGTTGGTTATGAGGGTGGAATGATTACACAAGAAGCACAAAATATTTTTCAAAAAGCAGCCGATTTAGAGCCAAATGATTTTTATCCTCGTTTATTACTAGCTGAAGCACTTCATCAGGCTGGAAAGTCTTTGCAGGCAGTGCATCTTTTACAAAAATTTCTTGATACAATGCCTGAGGATTTTTCAGGACGATCACGTATTGAAGCCATGATAGTTCAGTTACGTGATGCACCCAATTAGAATATTCAGGAAGTGATTATGAACAGTTTAAGACTATAAAATCAGAGATGGGATTCGAGAGAAGCGAAGATATTGGATAAAAGTTGCACCCGTATGTAAGATGTGCCAAGCTCTTTTAGAAGATAAGCCATATGAATTAATATTTATATAATGCCTTTATAAAAAGAGTTTTCGTAGAGTGCCTATGAACGATCAATCTTTAAAAAGTTTTCCTTCACTAAAAGCTATTTTAAAGCAGCGAAAAAGAAAGCGATTGCTGACAATCTTATTGTGTTGCTTGATTTTGGCAATTGCGACAAGTCTTCTCATATATGCAATGCGTAATACGGTAAGTTTTTTTCGAATGCCTTCTGAAATTACAAAAGAAGATATTTTAACGGGACGCCCTTTGCGCTTAGGCGGTTTTGTTGAAAAGGGAACTATTGAATATGTTGGAGAGATGGGTGTTGTTTTTTTTGTAACGGATAATACAGAACACGAAAAAGTAATTTTCAATGGTATCTTACCAGATCTTTTTCGTGAAGGCCAAGGTATTATCGTAGAAGGACATTTTGATAAACAGGGTTTTTTTAAAGGTACGCGCATTTTGGCAAAACATGATGAGACTTATATGTCTAAAGAAACAGCTGATCGCTTGAATAAACATAACAGTGTGGAGAAATAATTCGATTGTGCTTGTTGAACTGGGTCATATTTTTTTATCTGCAGCCTTTGCCGTGAGTTTGTTAGGGGCTTTCTTGCCCTCTATAGGTTTTTGGTGGAAAGAGCGTTCATTAATGCAAACAGCTGTTCCCCTGACATATATTACTTTTACATTATTGTTCTTATCTTTTTTGATTATTGTTCATGCTCATATTGTCTCTGATTTTTCTGTTTTGAATGTTGTTGAGAATTCTCATTCAGAAAAACCGATGTTGTATAAAATCACTGGTGTTTGGGGAAACCATGAAGGATCTATGTTATTATGGGTTTTAAGTCTTGCTTTTTTTAGTACATTGCTGGCGTCTTTTAGCCAACATTTGCCAGAACAGTTCACGGCATTAATTTTAATATGCCAAAGTTGGATTACAAGCGCTTTTCTTTTATTTATTCTTTTCATGTCTAACCCATTTTTACGTGTTAATCCACCAGCATTGCAGGGAAAAGATCTCAATCCTCTTTTACAAGATATCGCGTTAGCAATTCATCCACCCCTTCTTTATTTAGGTTATGTTGGTTTTTCACTTTGTTTTTCTTTTGCAGTCGCTGCATTGGTTATGGGATATGCCGATGGGCTTTGGGCGCGTTGGGTTCGTCCTTGGCTTTTACTTGCTTGGTGTTTTTTAACATTAGGTATTATGGTGGGGTCCTATTGGGCTTATTATGAGCTAGGATGGGGAGGGTATTGGTTGTGGGATCCCGTTGAAAATGTTTCGTTTATGCCTTGGCTTTCAGGAACAGCTTTTTTGCATTCTGCTCTTGTTCTTGAAAAGCGAGAAACATTAAAAAGTTGGACTTTATTTTTAGCTCTTCTTACTTTTTCCCTTTCTCTCATGGGAACTTTTCTTGTTCGTTCTGGTCTTTTGATCTCCGTTCATAGTTTTGCTGTTGATCCAGCACGTGGGCGAGCAATTCTTGCACTTTTATTCTTTTTCACAGGAGGGGCTTTGCTTCTTTTTGCTTTGCGCGTACCTGTTTTGACAACAGGAAAATACTTTCAGCCAATTTCGCGTGAAGGTTTTATTGTTTTAAATAATTTGTTACTTACAACAATCATAGCAACAGTATTGATTGGTACGCTCTATCCTTATTTTATTGAGGTATTAACAGGGCAACGAATTTCTGTTGGTGCAGCCTTTTTTAACCTCACCTGTGGGCCTTTAATGGTCTTATTGTTATTATTGGCTCCATTTGGCTCAATGATGGCGTGGAAACGTGGTGATTTTCTTGCAGTTTTTGAACGGCTATGGCTTGTTTTTGCATTAGTTTGTGCAGTTTGTTTTATAATATTTTATGTTACATCTTGGCGTGATATTTTTGCTGCTTTAGGAATTGGACTTTCCGCTTTTGTTTTCTTAGGCAGTTTAGCTGATCTTTGGGGAAAGAGTGGACATCGCAAGCTAGCTTTGTTGATACGGGTTAAGAGACTTATTGGATTACCATGGTCTGTTTTTGGTGCAGCAGTAGCGCATATGGGGTTAGGCGTTATATTATTTGGTATTATCTGTGTTGCATCTTTTGGGCAGGAGCGTGTTCTAACCATGCACATAGGAGATAAGGTAGCAATAGCAGGTAAAACCCTTTATTTGAATGAAATACGTAATAGCGCTGGTCCGAATTATTCTGCAATAGAGTTTAATTTTACAATATATGAAAATAAAAATTCCGTGCGCTATGTAACTGCATCCAAGCGATTTTATTCTAGCCAAAATACATCAACAACGGAAGTTGGTATTCAAAGTCACGGCTTATCCCAGCTATATATTGTACCCGGACGTATAGATGATCGAGGACTTGTTTTGCATATATGGTGGAAGCCTTACGTAATGTGTGTTTGGTTAGGAGCATTAATGATGGCTATGGGTGGTTGTCTTTCCCTTTTTTATTTGTTTCGTATTGGGGCGCACAAACAGAGTGCTTCTTGCTTGAAATTTTTTGGAAAGACATTGAGATGAAAAATGTGTTGTTTTGGACTTTGCTTTTTTTAATCGTTATTTTTCCTTTGCGGTTAGTAATAGCAGTGGAGCCGGATGAAATTTTAAACGATTCAGTTCTTGAATTGCGTGCACGAGATATTTCATCATATTTGCGCTGTCCGGTTTGCCAGAATCAATCAATTGATGATTCAGATGCTTCCCTAGCGCGTGATTTGCGGCTTTTGATTAGGGAGCGATTAAGAATGGGTTATACCAATCAGCAAATCATTGATTTTCTTGTTGAGCGATATGGTGAGTTTATCCTTCTGAAACCGCCATTTAATAAAACAACTTGGTTTTTATGGTTGTCACCTTTGATAATTATCACCATGGGTGCAAACGCTATATTTTTTCGGATAAAACGGTGTAAGCATAAAAAAATAATGATTTCAAATGTTGGTGAAGAAAAACAGCCAAAAATACTGTTAGGTTAAAAGAGACACGACAGGAAAAAAATGATTGTATTTCAATTTGTAATTCAGCTTTGTTGATAATCATGTGTTGTTGTGACCTTAAACCTTACAAAACTTTAACAATTTAGACAGAAAACGGTAAGGTCTACTATTTTATAAGAGATCGAAATTGGCATAAAAATATGATTAAATAGGAGCATATACCAAATGGTAAAAAAAACTTTCTCTAAAACATTAGTCGCAGTGAGTTTTTCTGCGGTGTTGGGAGGTGCACTGTTTTTTAGTGGATGTGGATCGAGCTTATGGACGACAGCAGTTCATGCAAATCCTGTATTTACTTCGTCAATGCAACAGCAGGGATTTGCAGATATTGTTTCTCAAGTAAAACCTGCGGTTGTTACAGTGCACGTGAAGGGCAATAAAAGGAAAAAAGAGTGGTTCTTTAACAATTTTTTTAGTGGTCCAGCTATTAACGAATTACCAGATCAACATCCTTTGAAAAGATTTTTTAAAGAGTTTTATGATTTTGATAAGCCTAAATCGTCGCGTTCACATAAACTCCATTCTGTAGCTTATGGATCAGGATTTTTTATCTCGTCTGATGGCTATATTGTGACCAATGATCATGTGATTTCTGAAGGTACAAGCTATTCTGTTGTTCTTGATGATGGTACAGAGTTGAATGCGAAACTCATTGGGGCAGATCCACGAACCGACCTTGCAGTATTGAAAGTAAATGACAAAAGAAAATTTTCGTATGTTGATTTTGGTGATGATTCAAAGCTTCGCGTAGGTGATTGGGTTGTAGCTATTGGTAATCCATTTGGTTTTGGTGGAACTGTGACAGCGGGTATTGTTTCGGCACATGGACGAGAGATTGGCGCTGATGTTTATGATGATTTTATTCAAATTGATGCTGCTGTTAATCGGGGAAACTCAGGTGGTCCAACTTTTGATCTGAATGGCAAGGTTGTTGGCGTTAATACATCGATTTATTCTCCTTATGGGGGGAATATTGGTATTGCTTTTGCTATTCCGGCAGCGACAGCAAAACAGGTTGTGCAACAACTTATCGAAAAAGGCTCAGTCCAGCGTGGTTGGCTTGGGGTTCAGATTCAGCCTGTGACGAAAGAGATTTCTGATTCAATGGGTTTGAAAGAGGCCAAAGGTGCTTTAGTTACTGATCCGTTAAAAGGACCAGCAGAAAAGGCTGGTATTAAGGCAGGTGATGTCATTATCTCAGTAAATGGTGAAAAGATTGCTGGTACTCGTGAACTGGCGAAGCGTATTGCAAATATTAGACCGGGAGAAACAGCAACTTTGGGTATTGTGAGATCTGGTAAAGAGAATAGTATCAAGGTTAAGCTTGATTCAATGCCTGAAGGTAAAGATAAGAAAGAAGTGTCAAAATATTCAAATGAACGCAGTAATTCAGATGAAACGTTGGAAGATTATGGTTTGATTGTAGCGCCTTCTGATGATGGTGTAGGATTGGTTGTAACTGATGTAGATTCAGATTCAGATGCTGCAGATAAAGGAATAAAACCTGGTGATGTGATTGTGACAGTGAATAATAAGCCTGTTAAAAGGGCTTCTGATATTACTGATACAATCAAAAGTGCGCAAAATCTAGGACGACCAGCCATACTCTTACAAGTGCGAACAAATGGTCAAAGTCGTTTTGTTCCCCTTCCAATTTTCAAAAAATAATATTTTGTTGATGTAGGATAGAAGTTTTTTTAGATTTCTGTCCTACAACGCAACTTGATAAAATAACGGAGATGCCGTTTTATGAAGATACTCGTTATCGAAGATGATCGTGAGACGGGGCGTTATCTCGAAAAAGCTTTTTTTGAAGCAGGACATTCAGTTGATGTTGCATATGATGGGGATACTGGATATGCATTAGCGGAAACAGAAAATTATGATGTGATGGTTATTGACAGAATGCTTTTGCATCGTGATGGACTGTCTATTATTACTGAATTACGAGCTAAAGGCAATGAAACACCAGTTCTCATCCTTTCTGCTTTAGGGCAAGTGAATGATCGTGTGATGGGTTTGCGTGCAGGGGGTGATGATTATTTGACAAAGCCTTATGCTTTTTCTGAGCTTCTTGCTCGTGTTGAAGTGTTACAACGTCGGAAAAATCCTAAAGAGGCTGAAACGGTTTATTGCGTGGGTAATCTTGAGCTTAATCGGTTAGCACATACAGTGAAACGGGGTGATAGAAATATTGTATTACAACCACGAGAGTTTCGTTTACTTGAATATTTAATGCGATATGCTGGCCAAGTTGTTACACGCACTATGCTTTTGGAAAATGTTTGGGATTACCATTTTGATCCGCAAACAAATGTCATTGATGTTCATATATCCCGTTTGAGAGCAAAAATTGAAAAAGATTTTGATGCTCCACTGCTCCATACTGTGCGTGGAGCTGGATATATGCTGAAAGCGTCAGATAACAAAACATGAATCGTTTGATCAATATAATGCGTACAACTGCGCTAAGGCTTTCAGCACTTTATGTTTTATTATTTGGGTTAGTTGCAACAGGACTCACTATTTATATGACGGCATTTTCTGCTTCGTTGTTAATGGAGCAAACAGAACAGGCTTTAAATGAAGAATTAAAGTATATTGAAAATGCTTATCATTATGGTGGGCTCTCTTTATTAATGCGTACTATTGATTATCGTTCACGACAACCGGGAGCTTTTCTTTATCTTGTTACTGACCCTATGGGGCGCGTTTTAGCAGGTAATGTTGCGCGTATTGAGTTCGGTCTTTTGAACCGTAGTGGCTTTATTGCAAATTCTTTTTTGTATTCACGTTTTGGAGAACATGGCAAAACAAGTGAACATCGCGCTTTGGCAATAGTTGTTGATTTGCCCAATGCGATGAAGATTCTTATAGGTCGGGATTTGGATGAACCAGAACGTTTTGCAGCGGTTATTCGTAAAGCAGTCATGATTGCTCTTGCGGCAATGGTTGGAGGGGCCTTACTCATATGGTTTTTTGTTGGTAGGCGAGCATTGCAAAGAATTGATCACGTTACAGCGGCATCACAACGCTTGATGGATGGTGATTTCAGTGGGCGTTTGCCTGTTTCTGGGGTGGGTGATGAGTTTGATCGATTGTCTGCTAATCTTAATGTTATGTTAGACCGCATTGAAGAATTAAATATTGGTTTGCGTCAAGTATCGGATAATATTGCCCATGATCTTAAAACACCGCTGACACGCCTTAGAAATCGCGCTGAAGAAGCGCTTTCGGGGCAAAAGACAAAGCTTGAATATCGTCAGGCACTTGACGGTATCATCATTGAATCAGATCAACTTATTCGTACTTTTAATGCTATTTTGATGATTTCACGTATTGAAGCTAGCAGTACAATTGAGCATCTTGAGATTATGAATATGAAATTGATCCTTGAAGATGCCGTTGAACTTTATGAGCCTTTTGCTGAAGAGTCGGGTGTTCTTTTGCGGTTAGGGGATACATTTGATAAAGAGCTTAGATTGAATCGTGAGCTTATTGCACAATCGATTTTTAATCTTATAGATAATGCTATTAAATATGCGTCTAAGGATGGAAGAAAGGCGAAGGTTTGCTTATCGATGGAATATCGTGGTGAACATTTGTTGGTTGTTGTGAGTGATAATGGTCCAGGAATTGCAGCGGATAAACGTGAAAAAGTAACAGAACGCTTTGTTCGGCTTGAAGAAAGTCGAACACAGCCTGGTTTTGGTATTGGTTTAAGTATAGCAAAAGCGGTTATGAAGCTTCATGGAGGAGAGCTGTTGCTTGAAAATGCAAATCCAGGGCTTAGGGCTGTTTTATTATTTCCTTAAAGGTATGTTTTCTTCATTATTTGATTTTAATATCTATGACTATTTTCCTTTTGCGTATAATACAGTGGAAAGATGAAATGCTTTTCAGGGGAATGTAGATGAAAAGTGCTTTTTTTAAAACACACCTCCTTCCTTTATGCCCCCTTGATGAGAGTGGCTCTCAATGGCTGAGAGACATTGAAGAACAAGCAAGGAAAGAAAATTTAGAATCGCTTGTTTCCACTATTTTAGATAAGGGAGAGCAGATTGAATTCATAAGTGCGGTTATGACCTTATCTCCTTTTTTGCGCGAGGTTTTGATCGCCAATCCATCGTATCTTGCTCCCTTATTGAATGTTAATATAGAAACAAGGTTGAGCGAAATCATAGATGGTATTGCAGCCATTGATAAGAATGAATCTATAAATGAAACTTCATTGATGGCTAATTTAAGGAGAAAAAAATGTGAAGCACATGTCCTCATTGCTTTAGCTGATTTAAGTGGTGTTTTTACTTATGAAATTTCATGTACTTGGATGACACGTCTAGGAGAAGCAGCATTAGGTGTTGCTCTACGTTTTCTTTTAAGAGAGGCACACGATCATGGTAAGATAAATTTGTCGAACCGTGATGATCCAGAAAAAGATTGTGGTTTAATCATTTTAGGTATGGGAAAATTGGGAGCAGGAGAACTTAATTATTCTTCCGATATTGATCTTATTGTTTTTATTGATGAAATGTCACCTCATATTGGTAATCTTTCTGAGAGTATCGATGTATTCTCTAAAATAGTACGCCGATTGATCCGTATCATTCAAGAACGCACTGCGGAAGGATATGTTTTCCGTCTCGATTTTCGGCTTCGACCAGATCCAAGTTCAACTCCTTTGGCTTTACCAGTAAGAACTGCGTTGCGTTATTACGAGAGTCGAGGACAAAATTGGGAACGGGCTGCTATGATTAAAGCACGTCCAGTCGCTGGCGATAAAAGGGCAGGATTTAACTTTCTCAAAGAGCTTTTTCCTTATGTATGGCGGAAATATTTAGATTATGCAGCTATCGCTGATATTCATTCGATAAAACGTCAAATTCATGCATATAAAAATTATGGTCAAATTGCTGCTTATGGTCATAATGTAAAATTAGGGCGAGGGGGTATTCGTGAAATTGAGTTTTTTGTTCAGACACAACAGCTCATTGCGGGTGGTCGCTTTCCTCAATTGCGTGGACGTCAGACAGTTGCAATGTTATCAGAACTTCATACGCTTGGTTGGATTAGTGAAAAAACGAGAGATAGCCTTGTAAAAAGTTATGCTTTTTTACGAAATGTGGAACACCGTATTCAGATGCTTGCAGATGAACAAACGCATCTTCTCCCCAATGATGTTTCTCAATTTACGAGTGTTGCATATTTGATGGGCTATCAAGAGAGTGGCAGCTTTATCCGCGATTTATTAAAAACGCTTCAAGTTGTTGAAAAACATTATGCGGCACTGTTTGAGAACGAGAAAGAACTTGGTTTAGAAATTGGCAATTTAGTTTTTACAGGTGAAGAAGATGATCCAGAGACATTAATAACATTAAGTCGTTTAGGTTTTGAAAGAGCGAGTGATATTTGTCGTATCATGCGCACACTCCATTGTGGGCGTTATAAAGCAACACAATCTGCGGAAGCGCGTGAGAGATTAACAGAATTAACTCCCGCGCTTTTAAAAGCTTTTGGCGCGACAAAACGAGCTGATGAAGCAATGTTGTGTTTTGATAGTTTTCTACAGGGGCTACCGTCAGGAATTCAGCTTTTTAGTCTTTTGCAGTCGAATCCTTCTCTTTTGGAGATGTTAGTGCTTATCATGGGAGCTGCTCCACGTCTTGCAGAAATTATTACACGTAAACCACATGTTTTTGATGGAATGTTAGATCCAACCATTTTTTCAGAATTGCCTACCAAAACGTATCTAGAAAAACGGCTTGAATGTTTTCTTGAAGATGTTCTTTCTCATGAAGAAATTCTTGACCATTTAAGAATTTTTGCTGATGAGCAACGTTTTTTGATTGGTATTAGAATTTTAAATGGTGCCATTACAGGAGAGAGAGCAGGTTTTGCATTTACTGCGCTTGCTGATCTTATGATAGCAAAAACTTTTTCTGTAGTTAAAAAGGAATTCTCGCGTCTTCATGGTAATGTTAAAGGAGGACGTGTTGGCATACTGGGGATGGGGAAGCTTGGAAGTCGTGAATTAACTGCTGGTTCGGATGTGGATCTTATTGTGCTTTATGAACATGATGAGGATGCGGAAATATCTGATGGAAAAAAGCCTCTTTTTATCCCTCAATATTATACCCGTTTCACACAGCGCTTGGTCGCAGCTTTATCTACTCTTACAAATCAGGGAGTTCTTTATGCTGTTGATTTAAGATTGCGTCCGTTAGGCAATAAGGGGCCTGTTGCTGTTTCTTTTCAATTTTTTAAGAAATATTATCGCAAGGAAGCATGGATATGGGAACATCTTGCTTTGACTCGAGCACGAGGTGTTGCGGGGGATCATGATTTTTTACAAAAGTTAGAAAATGAAGTTTGTGCAATTATTTCTTTTTCTCGTAATAAGAAGAATGTAGCAAAAGCAGTATGTGAAATGCGTACTTTGATTGAAAAAGAAAAACCGCCAGAGAATCGATGGGATTTGAAAACGATGCCTGGCGGTATCATGGATCTGGAGTTTATTGCTCAATTTGCTCTTATTACGCATGTGATTGCGTTTCAAATTGGAGCGACTACGGTGGAGACTTTGTCTCGATTACCAAATAGTTTTCTTAATCAGATGTTTATTTCTGATTTACTCCATGCCTATAGCCTCTATACAAATTTGAGCCAAATTATACGACTTTGCTTGAATGCTTCTCTTGATCCCAATGATATGCCACTCGGATTAAGTGACCTTTTGTTAAATAGCGTTGGAGAACCTGATTTACTTCGTGTTGAAAAGTTAATCGAGGAAACTGGGCAATCAGTATATTCAATTTTTACACAAATAATGAAATATTGAATTTATTTTAAATAATATATTTTATTATATATAGTTTTTAATGAATAATTATTATTTGTTATCTTTTTTCATTAATGCAATGCGCATTATAATAATATTGCTCATTTATAGAAAGAAGCATATCAAGTGAGATGCTTTTATGCGCTCAGAGATGTTACAAAGTTTTTTAGGAAAAACGAACAATATCGTTTTTATTCTATAAATTGAGGCAAAATGTTACAAAAAATTGTAGGCTATGTATCATTCTTTATTCCACTGCTGATGACGGAAATACATTGAGAAAGGTGAGAGAAGAATCTTTATTGACCACGTTAAAGAATCTCTTTTTCTTTTTAAGATTTATATTACGACTATGTTTATAACGTTGGAAAATAATGAGATATACGAGGCGAATGAAAGCTTATGAGAATTCTATTGAAGGAAAGACTATATAAAATCTAAATATTAAAATACGATTTTTAAATAGATATGTTATTTTTTTTATAACTGTATCATTTTTACTACATATTTTTTGAAAAAAATATGAAAATATTTACCTATTATTTTGTTATTTAGCTTTTAGGGGAGCAATTATGATTACAAAATATTTAATCACAACATCTATTTTTTCTTTAACTTTAGTTTCTGCAATACAGGCGGCGGATGTTACTATACCAGAGCAGCCGGTCCCTGTTGTTGCATCTCCTGCTTTTTCTTGGACAGGGGTTTACTTGGGAAGCAAAATTGGTGGTTTTTCCAGTAAAAATACTTTAAGTTATTTGAAAGATGAGAGTAATACAGAAAAATGGACTCCAGTAGACAAGGAATTTTTACCTAAACTTTCTGGTTTCATAGGTGGTATTTATGCCGGTTTCAATATTGATATCGAGAATGGCTTTATTATAGGTATCGATACGGATGTGATTTTGTCTGATAAAAAGGATACGAAAGATGTCAAACCACCGAGTGAAAAGAAAAACAGAGTAGTATCGGAAGATGCAGAGGGTGTAGCGCTCAGAGCAATATATCAAAGGGAAGAAGAAGTAGCAGTTACGAAAAGTGTGCAACATACTTTAAAGCAAAAATGGTCTGGTGCTGCGCGGGTACGAGTTGGTTTTGCTATTGATCGTATGATGCCTTATATTGCAGGAGGGATTGCTTACGCGCAACTTCAAAATACTTTTAAGCTAAAGGAAGCTGATACAAAAAATAGGGCAATGGGTTTTTCTGAGTCATTGCATGATGAAAAAAAGACGATGGTTGGCTATACCCTTGGAGGTGGTGTTGATTTTGCAATGACTGATAATATTATTATGCGTGCAGAATATCGTTATTCAGATTTTGGCAAAAAGAAATTTGCCCATGAAAGAACTGAATTAGGTTATAAGACGAATGACTTTCGCGTTGGTGTCGCGTACAAATTCTAATTTATTGTAAGATAACTATTAAAGAGCTCCATTTTCGAATGGGGCTTTTATTTTTTCGTTATCATAAAATATTTCATTTAGATAAAAAACAAAGAGCACAAATATAGGGAATTTTTAAATAACAGGATTACTATTGTAATATGCCTCAACAGATATAATAGCATTGACATAACCTATGTAAACAGTTTTGCGAAGTGATGATAGAAAAAATAAGAGTGTCATTCAAGAGATGAATGAAGAAAAGAAATCAGTGTTATATAATGCTATATTAAAATAGAAAATATATTATATTTTATAATTATAACCTTTATTAAGAATAATATTAAGAATAAAAAGATACTTTTTATCAAAATATGGATTGACGCGTGAATAGTTTTTTTCAGAATGAGTTAAATACAGTTTTATAATTCACCTTAATTCAAGATTCGTAGAACAACATTGGGGGAGGGGAAATATAATGGTAGTGCTGTTTTGTTATTCCACGAATGTGAGAGATAGTTGTATAAGTAGATCTTGCATATATCATTATAGGTATCGCTAGGAAGAGAATTGAAAGAAAAGTCTAAGAGCTCTTTCAAACATGCTGTTGTATAGGGAGAGACTGATTGACAGGGAATAGCGTACGCACCTTATGAATAAATAATGTTATAAAACACAAAATATATCAGTTATTGATTGAAAAAAAGTGATAGCCTTCTATCAAACTTTTAGCGAAACAACAATATACTTGTTGCTTTATGTTTGATTATTCTTATAGATATTTTTATACGTTTCTTGCGAACATATTCATGAATATTGGATTGCGAAGAATATATTGACCACTCTGATTGGTGGTATGAAAGGAAGGCAATAGCGTAATGCTTTTAGTTTCTTGAGTGAGTTTAAATGAGGATTCTGGAGCACATGCATCTGTGCTATCTATCGATGAACTCTTCTTTTCTTTTTGTAATTGTTCTCTCATGTTAGCGAATGGCATGGAACAATATCAAAACATATTAACTTCTATCTAGTATACAAAAGCTGTTAAAGTGGAAAGTACTCAATCATTTCAATCTTTGTTTCAAATAAGCTTAAGTTTCTTAAGCTCTCTATGACTTTTATAAAAAAGAGCAGTTGAGACTATTAAGGGCAATACCAGCAATTCAATAAGATACGTAAAAAAGATACTTGCTTTTAAAGCAGTATATGAGATTATTTATTAAAATAATAATATGCTATTATACCAAGAAATTGATGTACAACTGTAAAAGAAATTTTATTCAGTTACTTGCATTATTTATAAAAATTTTATGCTCTATCATATAGAATACTTCTGAGATGTGGCTAATACAGAGGCATTTTAGGAATTTCACTCTTTCAGAAAATCTTTTATGTTTTTTAATGTAAAGCTGATTGATAATCCTTATCAAAAGATAAGCAAATTGTTAGAGCCTTAGGTAAAAGTACTTACTGCATTTGTTCTAATATGCTAGAGTTTTACACTTTAAGATCATCATCATTTGGTCCCATATAGTTATGAGGCTTCAGACATAAAAGATAGCTTATCTTTATTTCATTTGCTGTATTCATAATCTTTTAAAAATATAAAAAAGTCAAAATGCCGAACATTCCCAAAAAGAAAATATTTTGTCTGAAAAATGTTTCAATAGGAGAGCTTCTGGTGGTCAAATCCCATAAAGGGATTTGTAATATAATGTTGGGAGACACTACAGAACAATTATTACAAGAATTTACGGTATGCTTTGATGATGTACAACAAGTAGATGATGATGACACATTTAAGAAAGAAGTTGCACATATCGTCGCAATGATAGAAACGCCTAAGTTGGTAAGACGACATAATTTTCCCTTAGATATAAAGGGCACAATCTTTCAGCAGAAAGTATGGATGGTATTATGTGGAGTGCCATGTGGTGAAACAATTTCATATGAGGCGTTAGCGCAACGTATTGGTATACCAAAGGCTTTTCGTGCGGTTGCTAATGTATGTGAGCGTAACGAATTGGCATTAATCATTCCCTGCCATCGTGTGGTGCGTAAGAATGGTTTTATCTCTGGATATTGTTGGGGTTTTAGGTGGAAACAGATTTTTCTACAACGGGAACAAGGGAGAAAAATTTAAAATGAATTTAACTTTGTTTGATAGGCATTGTAATGGTTACAGTTGTACCTTTCATTTCTTTAGAGATAATTTCAAGTTTTCCTTTGTGTAGTTCTAGCAAGGAACGCGAAATGGCTAAGCCAAGTCCTGAGCCTGCATGGGTTTTAGTAAGTTGATTTTCAACCTGTTCAAAAGGTTGTCCGAGTTTTTTGATGGCTGATTGAGGAATGCCAACTCCTGTATCTTTAATTTTACAAACAAAGTTATTCTTTTTCTTGAAAGCGCAAACATTAATATTGCCGCCAGAAGGTGTAAATTTAACAGCATTAGAGATGAGATTAAGGAAGATCTGTTTCATGGCACGGCTATCAACTTCTGCGTAGAGTTCTGAAGCAATATTTGTTGTAACAGAAATATTTTTTTCTTGAGCTTGGGGTGTAAGAGTGCGCGCCGCTTCACTGATGATGGGCTCAAGATTAGTACTTTTACAATCAAGGGTAAATTTTCCAGCTTCGATTTTAGACATATCAAGGATATCATTGATAAGGGTTAGAAGATGAGCTCCTGAATTGTAAATATCATGCATATATTCTTTATAACGTTGCGAGCCGAGAGGACCAAAGGTAGATTGCAACATGATATCTGAAAAGCCGAGAATAGCGTTAAGTGGAGTGCGCAATTCATGAGACATATTGGCTAAAAATTCTGATTTTGCTTTGTTAGCACTTTCAGCACGCTCTTTTTCTGCCTTGAGACTTTTATTAAGCTTTTCAACTTCTGTGGCACGTTGTTGGGCACTTCCTCGAGCACGTTTGAGTTCTTGAATAAAAGAAAAAAGGCGTCTTTCACTGTCTTCAAATTTTTCTTGTTGTTGTTTAAGTTCAGAAATATCTGTACCAATGCAAACAAGTCCTCCATCTTGAGTCCGCCGTTCATTAATTTTGAGCCAACAACCATCTGCTGTTTGGCGAATGCTGGTTAAGTTACCAGAACCATCATCTTTGAGGGGATATTCACTGATTGCAGGGCGGGATATTGCTTCGACGGTTGCACGCTGGATTCCTGATTGTAGAACCTGCTTAGGAATAGCTGAATATTCGCAAAATTTGCTGTTGGACATGACTAAACGCCCTTCTGAATCCCATAAGACAAAAGATTCCGAAATATTTTCAATCGCATCACGGATACGAAGGTCGGCTTGCGCTGTTTCTTCTGCGAGTTGACGTTGTTCACTAATATCGAAGGCAATACCAACTAAATGGGGTTCCTCTTCATCTGTAACTTCAGCACGAATACGCATCCATACATAATGACCATCGGCATGACGCATGGGGACATTAATATCGATATGCTTTTTTTTACCACTCATTAATTCCTGAGCAAGATCAAAAAAATTAGCATCGTTTGGGTTAATAATAGCGGTAATTTGAGAAATTGAGAGCAGTGCGTCTTGAGGCAGGTAGCCGAGCATTTCGTACATTGCTTGCGACCAGTAAACACGTCCGCTTGCCATATTCCAATCCCACAGTCCACAGCGTCCACGCATCATTGCCATATCAATACGATTTTGAATTTTTTCTGAAATCAAATCCGTATTGCGTGCTCGTACGATTTGATTGTAATAAGCATAGAGAAGAGTTAAAATAACACTGGTAGTTCCTAGAAAAAGGACCATATTTAACGAGAAAAACTTGCGCCATCCCATGTAGGTATGTTGCGTTTTTTCACTGATGAAGACACCATATTGTCCATTGTCTGTTTGGTAAAACGAAGCGAGAGCTGGTTCATCTCTTCCTATTGTGATTTGCATTGCACCGGCGTGTTGTCCAAGAGACTGTAAAGCAATGCTCTCAGGGGTAAAATCTTGTAAGGGTTTTCCTAAAATGATCTCTGAACTTGATGAGGCTAAGACATTGCCCTTTTGATCTACTATAGCAATAACAGTGTTGGTATTGATAAGACCTTGGTTACGAAAATTGGTAAGGATATTTTGCAAATGATGATGAGAAAGAACAGAAGCTTTTTTTTGCTGAGTGGCGGCAAGTAAGTCACGATCAATGATATTGCTAACATGAGAAGCTAAGAGAGTGATGGTAGAACGTGTACTTTTATCAATCGTATGGCGCCAATCATAGATTGATGTGAAGCGAATTGCTGCAAGCACAACAAGAAATATACTAATAATAAATGGAAGTGAACGCCGCAGCCAAGGTTCAATGAAGAGAAGTTTTTGATAGGCTGAATCCGAAAGCAGATTGACATACACTGTGCGCACCTTGTGGTTTTTGGTGCTCGGTTTTGCAGCGGCGTGCATCTCTGATGGCGCATTATATGCGTCCAATTTAGCCATTTTAAGTTCCTCTAATTATGGAATAATATGACTGAAAAACTGTTTCAGTATTCATAATAAAACTCCATGACCGCAATGAATCAAAACAGGAGTCTTCTGTCCAGTCTTTTTTTTAGAAAAAGTAATTTTACTGCTTCTAAGCACGGAGTATGAAAATGAAAAAAAAGCTAACATTATCCATAAACAGGCTTAAATTATCTGTTTATGGTGTTATTGTTACTGAAGAACTACTTTGATGTTATTTCATCAATAAGAATATAATACATTGATTATAAATACTTTTTCTTTTAAGCAAGGATGCGAGTGATGATATCTGCTACATCGTTTGACAATTGAGGAGCTGCTGCAATTGTTTTTAATGCGGTTTCAAGCTTTTGTTGCCGAACAGGCTCTAATTGTCGCCAAGAACGCATTATTGTGAGTAATCGCGAAGCAAGTTGAGGATTTTTTTTGTCAATTTCCAAAATGATTTGGCAAAGAAAATCATAGGATGCACCATCAACCCTATTAAAACCTGTTAGGTTATTAGAAGCAAAGACACCAATTAAGGCTCGTACACGATTGGGATTATCTTGTGAAAAGAGCGGATGCTTTATAAGTTTTTGAACATGGTCAAGTGTTGATGCTCCTGCAATCATTGCTTGAATGGAAAACCATTTATCCATGACTAAAGGATCATGCCTATATCGGTTTTCAAAATCATTTAAGGCATTTTGTGCCTGCTTACTTTTGTTAAAATGCTGCACTAAAATTGTTATACTTGCCATGCGGTCAGTCATATTATCAGCTTTTGCATATTGCATGGCAGAACGGTTTGGTTGGGCTTCGGCAATGGAAAGATAATCTAGCACAATATTCCGTAACGCTCGTTTCCCAGTTTGCGTAGTGTTTGGTGAATAGGGCTCATGAATTTCCATTTGCATATAAACTTTTGTGAAGAGCTCTTGATGTGTATGCGCGAGTGAAGTTAAAAACTGATTGCGCACAGAATGGATACGATCCGGATCAACATTTTTACCAATTGTGTGAGCAAGCTCAATTTCGCTGGGTAAATTTAAACAAAATGCGCGAAACTCTGGTTCAAGACTTTCATCTTTAAGGATGTTTTCAATCAATTTGAGCAAAGAGGAAGGCATACCTTCTTTTGCTTGTGTTTTATCTTGAATAGCTTGAATCAGAGCTTGCATCATCAAATGATCAAGTGACTGCCAACGATTAGGTTGATTGCTATCATTTTTGGCAAGAAAGATCAGCTCGTTTTCATTGAACGGAGTTTGTAGATTGATAGGTGCAGAGAAATCTCTAAGCAGTGATAAAACGGGTTTTTCATTCAGTCCCCTTAATGTGAACGTTTGGTTTTCTTTATAGAGAAACATAACATCTGATTGAATATCTGCATCAGCCTCATAGATGAGAGATTCTCCATTTTTTCCTAAGAGATCAAAAGTGATAGGGATAAGCATAGGCTTTTTTGTTTTTTGTTGCGGTGTTGCTGGAATATGTTGTTTTGCATGAATCGTCAAAGTACCATCGCTATAATGGTGGTCTATTTCCACATTAGGCGTTCCTGCTTGTTCATACCACAGCATGAATTGTGAAAAGTCTCTACCAGAGACTTCAGCAAAACAGGTGATAAAATCTTCAATTGTGCAAGCTTGCCCATCATGACGTTGAAAATAGAGATCCATTCCTTTACGAAAGAGAGCAGGACCTAAAATGGTATGCACCATGCGAACGACTTCTGCACCTTTCTCATAAACGGTTGTGGTGTAAAAGTTGTTGATTTCGCTATATTGACGAGGCCGTACAGGATGAGCAAGCGGACCAGCATCTTCGGCAAATTGTGTAGCTTTCAATATTTTTATGTTTTCAATTCGCTGTAGACTACGTACATTCTGATCTGAGGAAAATTCTTGATCACGGTAAACTGTTAGTCCTTCTTTTAAACAAAGTTGAAACCAATCACGGCAGGTAATACGATTACCGGTCCAATTATGGAAATATTCATGAGCAATGACACGTTCGATATTTCTATAATCATGATCGGTTGCTGTTTCAGGATCTGCAAGAACATATTTATCATTAAAGATGTTAAGCCCTTTGTTTTCCATTGCACCCATGTTAAAGTCCGAAACAGCAACAATATTGAAAACATCAAGGTCATATTCGCGTCCAAAACATTCTTCATCCCAACGCATGGAACGTTTGAGGGCGTCCATTGCATATGTTGCACGTTTGGTTTTTTCTCTTTCCACATAGATACCAAGTTTGATATGTCGACCAGATATAGTAGTAAAATAGTCTTCTAACTTATCAAGATCACCACCAACTAAAGCAAAGAGATAAGATGGTTTTGGATAAGGATCCTCCCAAAGAGCAAAATGACGATTATTCTCAAGAGTTCCTGTTTTCACGAGATTACCATTGGAAAGTAAGATAGGGATTGTTCGAGAATCTGCTTCGATTTTTACTGTATAAGTAGAAAGAATATCTGGGCGGTCGTAAAAATAAGTAATACGACGAAAACCTTCTGCTTCGCATTGTGTGCAATAAACACCATTCGAAAGATAAAGTCCCATGAGTTGGCGGTTGCTTTCAGGGTTTAGTTCCGTAACTAACTGCAATGTAAAAGGAGCCGTTGGTGGGGTAGTAATTTCTAAACGTGAAGGCGTGCTTTTATAAGCATTTTCAGACAATGTTTCGCCATTAATAGCAACAGAAATAAGAATAAGATCATCACCAGAAAGAACAAGAGGTGTTCTTTCTTTCGTATTTTGACGCGCTTCAATCAATAATATTGCCGTAACAAGGGTTTTTGTCGGTTGTAAAGAGAAGTGAAGTTGTGTTTTGGGGATAACATAAGGGGTTGGTTGGTAGTCTTCCAGACGATAAATGGGGACTGCTGATTGTTGCATAATTTTTTCCTGACTGTATTTTAAAAGTTAAAGACTTGAAAAAGCGTTTGTGTTTTGATGCAAGGGGTAGAATTAAGGAGTTACAAAAAGCTATCTAAGCGTTTTTTTACTTCTAAGAAGTCTATCCATGTGAGCTTTTTTTGACTGGGCGTTCGGAGCAGGTAAGCAGGGTGAAAAGTTGGCATAACAGGTATTTTTACGTTGTCTTCGCCTTCATAGGTAAGCCATTTCCCCCGTGTTCGGATAATTCCATTTTGAGCTCCCGTAAGAAACTGTGTAGCAACTCCTCCTAGTGCTATAAGAATACGAGGTTTAGCTAAATGAATTTGTCGTTCAATGAAAGGGCGGCATAATGCTACTTCTCTTGGTGTAGGCGTACGATTTCCTGGTGGGCGCCAAGGAATAGTGTTGGCTATGTAAACATTGTTTCTTGTTAAGCCAATTGATGCGAGGATTTTGTTCAGTAATATGCCCGCTTTTCCTACAAATGGAATTCCTTGTATATCTTCCTCTCGTCCTGGTGCTTCTCCTATGAGCATGAGCGAACTTCCTGCTGTTCCATCTGAAAAACAGGTATTTTTTGCTGTCAATTTTAATGAGCATCCATTAAATGCGAGGAGAGCAGATTTTAATTCATCAAGTGTATTCGCATTTTTTGCACTCTCTATAGCTGAAGGTTCACCTTGTATAATACTAGGAATAGACAGTGGATGATTGGATAACTTTATGGTTGGTGATGCTTGTTGATTATGAAAAGTGTTTATTGTTTGTGTTAGCTTTTTTTCTAAGGAAGCAGATTGACTAAAGCGATCGACAGGTGAATCTGTTAAGACAGCATCCGCACCACTTTCTTTATAAAAGTTTAAGAGTTCTTCATATGAGATTGAGCACTGTGTTCGATTTAACATTTTACTTTTTCTGATAATCTACCCCCTAGGAATAGAGCATATAACATTATCCTTCAAGATTTATGATGTGTTTTTTAGTAATTTATGTACCAAACAATGATAAGCCTCTTTATTTTAACAAAAAACACTGGAAAGTATTGGCAATTATATGCATTTTTCAAATACGTTGTCTTATCCATTAAGATGATATACCGAAACGGTCTACAATAAAATTTTTTAGCGTAAATATTCTTTTGTTATTAAGATAAATAATCCTGTAGTTATAAAGCTACATTAATTTTAAGAAAAAAACATATAAACTAAAAAATATAGCCAGAATATTTAAAAAATTGTGACATCGTATTAAGATTTTAATAACCTTTTTGGTTGTGATTTAACAGCAATGTTTGAATATATGCTTTTGCATTTTTAATAGCTTGAGTCATAGATTCATTTAATGCCAAATTGGCTGCAATAGCGCTTGAAAGGATGCAACCTGTGCCACGCATTGCCCCCGTCAAGCGGGGAGCGGAAATATTTATGATGTCAGTTTTATCAATGAAGCTATCTGTTGAAAGGGGGCCGTTTGCATGCCCACCTTTTATTAAGATAGAGCGTGGACCAAATGACAGCAGTTTTTTTGCTTGCTGTATTGCTTGCTTATGATGGGATGCCAGCGGACTTTGGCTAAGAATAGCGAGTTCTTCTCTATTGGGTGTTAAAAGATCAACGTGAGGGAGAAGTTTATTGATCATAATTTCTGTGATTTTTTCTGTTGTTAGTTTTCCTCCTGATGAGGCGGCAAGTACAGGATCAAGAATAACTGGAATATGAGGATAATCTTTGAGGACATGACAGATTGCTGTTACAATAGCTTTGGTCCCCGTCATACCGATTTTTATTGCGCTTATTGGATTCGCTTCTAAGGCACTGCGCATTTGCGCAGTGATAAGTTTTCCATGCATTGGAACAATTTCAGCAACATGATTATCATCTTGTACGTTAACGCAGGTGATAGCTAAATTTGCTTTTATTTGAAAATGTGCAGCTGTTTCTATATCACGGATAATACCGGCGCCTCCTGTTGGATCAGTTCCCGCAACAATGAGAATAGAAGGCTTCAACGCCATGCTTTTGTTACTTTTAACCACTGTTGGACACGCTGTTCAGGTTTTTTATGGAGGATAATATCGGTTACAACAGCAGCACTATTGGCTCCTGCTTTTAAAACACCAAGAGCGCGTTCTGGTGTTAAACCACCAATGCCCACTAAAGGTATAGCACCAATCCGTTTTCTCCATCGTTTGATTTTTTCTAGCCCTTGAGGTTTCCATTTCATTTCTTTTAAGATTGTTGGATAAATAGGACCAAGTGCAACATAGTCAGAATTAACAGAAAGTGCGATATCTAATTCCTGTTCATCATGTGTGCTAAGACCAAACCTTATACCATTTTTACGAATTGCAAGAAGATCAGCACTGCTTAAGTCTTCTTGTCCAAGATGAATGAAATTGCATTTTTCATCAATTGCTATTTCCCAATGATCATTAATGATTAATTGTATTCCCAATTTATCACATATATTTTTTGCATGCTTAATATGTTGACGGATTACTTTTAAATTTTCATTTTTCATGCGCAATTGTATGAGTTTGACTCCAAGAGGAATCAAACGTTCAACCCAATCAGCATTATCAACAATGAGATAGAATGGGTCCAGTTTCATGAAAAGACTGCTTTTCCAATAATTGGCGTTGAAGGAACTGCTGTGTCACGTGATTCGAGAAGTCCTGCTTTATATCCCATGCGCCCTGCCTGAACAGCTTTAGAAAACGCTTCAGCCATTAAGACAGGATCAGCTGATTTGGCAACTGCGGTGTTAAGAAGCACTGCATCATAACCAAGTTCCATAGCAACAGCAGCATGTGATGGGCGTCCAATGCCAGCATCAATAACAAGAGTAATATCAGGAAGGTAAGCGCGGATAGAACGCAATCCATCGGTATTATGAGGGCCTTTGGCAGATCCAATAGGAGCACACCAAGGCATTATGACTTGGCATCCAACATCTAAGAGCTTTTCAGCAACAATGAGATCATCTGTTGTATAAGCAAAAATTTTGAAACCTTCACTGTTTAAAATTTGTGCTGCTTCGATTAAGGAAAAAACATTTGGCTGTAAGGTATCGGGATTCCCAATAATTTCGAGTTTAATCCAAGATGTTTTAAAAAGATCGCGTGCAAGCTTTGCCGTTGTAATAGCTTCTTTAACAGTGTAACAACCAGCAGTATTGGGAAGTACTGTTATACCCAGTTCTGTAAGAAATTGCCAAAATTGTCCACCTTGTTTTCCACCTGCGGTTTCTCGACGCAACGCAACTGTTATAATTTCTGTATGAGATGTATGAATAGCATCACGAAGGATTGCTGGTGAAGGATATTGAGCCGTACCTAACATAAGACGAGAAGAGAATTTACGTCCATAAAGATCCAGCATAGTTTTAGCCCCCTTGCATTGGACTTAAAATTTCAATTTTATCTCCTTCATGCAAGACAAATTGGCTTCGTGCATTTACAGGAATAACTTCCGAATTAACAGCGGTTGCTAGCCAATTTCCTTCATAACCTAATTCTTTAAGTAAGAGATCGAGAGTGATAACCCCTGTTTGGATTTTTTCACCATTAACAAATATTTGCATGTTTTACTCCAATGCCAACTTCATTGCTTGCTTTGCCATTTCTGGAGATAAAAGAAAACCATGTCTATAAAATCCATTAATAAAAATATGATTACCATGCTTGTACACGGAAGGAAAGTTATCAGGATAGCATGGACGTATAGCAACTCCAGATTCAATAATTTCTGCTTCGGCAAAAGCGGGATGTAAAGTATAAGCCGCATTGAGCAATTCCATCATTGACCTCACCGATATGGCGCCATCAAGGTCACTCTCAATCATTGTTGCACCAATCATAAAAATATTATCTTGTCGAGGGACAACATAGAGTGGAAATCGTGGATGAAGCAGGCGAATTGGACGAGAAATTTTAATATCTGTGCTGCGTACGAGAAGCATTTCTCCGCGTACACCTCGTATATTTTTGTCTTTTCCTAAACGTGCTATTCCGGTTGCATCAATGACAATATCAAAATTTGTTTCAGATATTTCTACATCGACAAAAGAGGCTCCACTTTTTATAAGGTTGTCTTTTAAAGTAATAAGTGCTTTGCGTGGATCAAGATGTGCTTCATTTTCATAAAAGAGTGCACAATTAAAACGTTCCTCAAGATCCGGTTCAAGATAAGCGATCTCTGTACCGTTTATCATTTTGTGATTATGTGTACGCACTGCGAATCGTTCAAGTTCTACCTTATCCCGTGTAGGAGCAACAACCAAAGTACCTTTTCGTATAACAAAATTGGGGAGCATTTTATGCCACCACTGTATAGCTTGTATACCAAGATCTTCAACAATTTGTTCCGCATTTTCCCTTTCACAGTAAGGTGCAAGCATTCCTCCCGCATACCAACTAGCACTTCCTATAGGTGAATGAGGGGGAGCCGATAGAGTAACAGAAACACCTTTTTGCTGTAACATAAAGGCAACTGTTAATCCCCCTACTCCTGCACCTTTGATAAGAATATTCTTCAACTGTTGACACTCTTTTTTTGAACAGGAATAGCATCTACATAAAGGTCACCATTTTTTTGATATTTCTCGGACATAGCAATCATACCTTCCCCTTTCGTTTTTATTGTTGCTGCTGCCTCACGAATATCATGAGAAATACTCATAGAACAGAATTTTGGTCCACACATGGAACAAAAATGCACCAATTTATGAGCTTCTTTAGGCATTGTTTCATCATGAAAGGCACAGGCTGTTTCTGGATCAAGAGAAAGGTTAAATTGATCATACCATCGGAAATCAAATCGTGCACGTGAAAGGGCATTATCACGCAATTGTGCTCTGGGCAAACCTTTGGCAAGATCAGCAGCATGTGCAGCAATTTTATAAGTGATCACGCCAGTTTTAACGTCATTTTTATCAGGGAGTCCTAAGTGTTCTTTGGGCGTTACATAACACAACATGGCGGTTCCAAACCATCCAATCATAGCGGCACCAATTGCTGAAGTAATATGGTCATAACCAGGGGCAATGTCTGTTGTAAGAGGTCCCAAAGTATAAAAAGGTGCTTCATGACAGAGATTGAATTGCTGTTCCATATTTTCTTTAATTTTGTGCATTGGGACATGCCCAGGTCCTTCAATCATAACCTGTACGTCTTTTCCCCAAGCAATTTTTGTCAATTCCCCCAAAGTTTTAAGTTCAGCAAATTGCGCTTCATCATTAGCATCGGCAATAGAGCCAGGACGCAATCCATCCCCCAAGGAAAGAGAAATGTCATAAGTGCGTGCAATATCACAAATTTCATTAAAATGTTCATAGAGAAAGCTTTCTTTGTGATGATACAAACACCATTTTGCCATAATAGAACCACCTCGTGAAACAATACCTGTTACCCGATCAATAGTGAGAGGGATAAAAGGTAATCTTAATCCCGCATGAATGGTAAAATAATCAACACCTTGTTCTGCTTGCTCAATAAGGGTGTCTCGGAAAATATCCCATGTTAAATTTTCAGCAATACCTTGTACTTTTTCGAGCGCTTGATAAAGAGGAACAGTTCCGATGGGAACTGGTGAATTTCGAATAATCCACTCACGAATATTGTGAATATTCCGCCCTGTTGAGAGATCCATAACTGTATCTGCTCCCCAACGAGTGGCCCAAACCATTTTATCAACTTCTTCTGCCATAGATGAAGTAACTGCTGAATTGCCAATATTGGCATTAATTTTAACACGAAAATTGCGTCCAATAATCATTGGTTCACATTCTGGATGGTTGATATTTTGGGGAATAATAGCACGCCCGCAGGCAATTTCATTACGAACAAACTCGGCAGTATAAATTTCCGGTATTGATTTACCAAATGATGCATCCGGTTGCGTTGTTTGCTGTTCTTTTATTGTTAGTCCTTCATTTTCTCGTATAGCCACGTATTCCATTTCAGCGGTAATGATACCTGCGCGTGCATAAGCCATCTGTGTAATTGCTTTATCTTTTTTTGCTCGCAAAACAGGCTGTTTTTGTTCAAAGGCTGGTATAGGGATTTGATTATGAGCTACTCCATTATCTTCGGGTTTGATTGGTCGTGCAGTATAAGGCTCGGTATCAGCACGCTTAGAGAGCCAAGCTGAGCGAATTGCTGGCAAGCCTTTTGTAATATCAATGATCATATTTTTATCAGTGTAAGGACCAGAAGTATCGTAGATGTGTAAAGGTTTTTCGCTACTGTCTGTTAATGAAATTTCACGCAATGGTACACGCACATCGGAGAAGAGGAGACTCTGTTGATAAATTTTGCGTGAGGCCGAGAAGGGGTTGCAACTAATTGATAGAATATTTTTTTGCATATAAACTTTTTCCTTATAAACACATAGTAAAAAAAACAGGTTGCAATGTTCATAGAGAAACATTAAAATTATCAATCACGTGTGCTTGCATTAAGGAGTGTATGTAGTATGGTCTTATACCAAGACACACCAGATAAAAATCAAGAAACTTTATTGAAAAAATTGATGCAATAGCTCTCATAATATTAGCATTATCCCCCACTTAAAAAATTTTTACTTACAAGGATATGGTTGGCTTAAATGCTTATATTGTCAATCCCAAAGATATATCTTTAACGGTTTTTATATATTTTGTAGAAATGAAAGCGGGTACCATGAAGTAATTAACTATAAAGTTTTTATAAACAGACAGATAAGATTAAAAAATTATTGTTAAGGGGAGAGTGGATGGTTTATGGATTTTTTAAAGATTTTTGCTTCTTATCCTTCATTGATGCTTTAAAATAGTTGGGAAAGCAAGAGAAGCCAAAGGATGCATTTCACGTGTAAAATATTATGTGAGTCCTATTTATCGATTGGCAATAGAATAGAAATGGGCGCTAAGCGTTTTGGTTTGATCTTACAAGAGGCAAACATTCTCTTGCTTGCACTTAATATAGAGCAACTTTATTAGCAAGGTTAGCTTTCTCAAAGGCAATATGATGCTGCGCAACAATATCTATAAATCAAAAGCGTTTATTTATGTGCAAAAGGCTTATTTGGCGCTGTTTATTATAAATCAGTATCTTGCCATGGGGATGATCGGGTGTATGAAAATAGCGCTTTTGGTAAATGGCACCAGACAGATTAAGGTTTTACAAAGTTTATACCGATATTTAAAGGCAAAACAGAAGGTCCGTGCGGCTTTGGAAGAAAGAGGAACTAAAAAGACAAGATTTTATACTTTGATAGAAGCTTTAAAAAGCCATACATTAGGTATTGGAGGGATATTCTAGGCTCAATCTTTGTGCTCATCAGTTTCAGAATTTGCTCGCCGAGAGTTCTTTGGAAGAGATTAAATGGGACATTGAAAGCTATGACTTTGTAAAGAACTATTATTAAGTTGAGAAATTATCAATTTGGCAAATGCTTACTCTGGTATTGTAATGAGAAGGGTGGATGCCGATAATTGCATGATGCTATTCAGAAGAGTTTATTATCCTTGCAAAAGAATTCTATATATAATAGAATACATAGAAAAGTAGTTGTGCTAAGTGTGGGAGGGCAACGGGCGACTACAGCGAGTCAGTTTTCAAAGATCAGTAATGCGCATTTTATAGAGAGTGGGGGGACTTGGTTCGTATTTTTCAGTTCACGTAAAGAAATCGGATGTATCTTCCAGATTTGATGAAGGTATGCTGTGTATCTTCAACCCATTTATATAGGGTATATCATTTCTAGATTAAGTTAAAGGGCAACGAATTTAACAGATTAAGAACATCTTCTGTGGTGAGATAGACTGGGACAAGAAGTGCTCGAAAAAGGTGCCGGTGTTTATCTGGTGAAGCTAGTTTCAGGAACAATTTAACAAAACAGGGTATGTTTTAAAAGGTATCTGCGTGCAAATAAAGATGTAATGTATAATGCAAAATGTCCGGAACAAACTTTTACAATTTGTTTGGTACAGATGATAGTCAAAGAAGTTGTAGTCTATTTTTAATAAAAATAAAGCAAAACAAACTATAAAAGTTTTACAATCATAGCTCAAGAGACAGAGGTTGTTTGTTCAAAGTATAGGGATAAAATATAAAAGAGATGCTATAGAGTATTTCTGACTGGAAAGTTTTAAGATAGCGAAAATGTTAGAAAATAGTGTAGGTCTCATTAAAAGTCCAAATAGGTCAGTAGTTTCCTATGAGTTTGATAAGTTATTATATTCAATGATGATGATATGAAATCCAGAGCAAGGGATTTTGTGAACAATATTTGTAAACTTTACAATAATATGAAAAGTTTGAAAATACAATCGCATAACTACAATAAAGCAACAATGGGTAAGCAATGTCAAATGAAGTGATTACATTGCAATGGGAGGCATTGATACTGATGTTATAAATAAATTGTGATGGATTTAGTTTATTTAATTGTAAGAAGTGCAGAAAATAAAATGAATAAATACGGGTAGTGCAGCAGTATGTAATGTATCAACGAAGAATTGCGGGAGAGCTATATTCTGGTGCACGGAAAAGAAATTGCTAGAAGGGTTATTGAGATAAGGGGGGTTATAATGTCTGATATTTACGATTGGTCACTAAAGGCCGATGAGAATGCCCATTCAGATAGTATCATTAATTGGGCAGAAGGTCAGCCACCTAGTTCTGTCAATGATAGTGCGCGGGCGATGATGCAGCGTATGCGTGAATATCTTGCAGATAGTGGTGGCTCTATTGGCTCAAATTTTATGGTAAATGCGGAAGATAAAACAACATTGATCACGTTGAAAACAGCTTCACCTATAGCGAAATATAAAAATGATATCATAATACGTTTTAAGTCTCGTGGTGTGAACGTCGGCACAACGACGATAACAGTTAATAGCTTAGGGGAGAAGCCGCTCTATAAAGCAACCGATGTGGGTGTTATCCCATTAGAAGGCGGAGAGTTACAAACAAATGGTATCTATGAGATAGTATATAATAGCAATGTTTCAATGGTAGATCGTGATGGTTGGTATTTATTAAATCCTACACCTCTTCCACCACCAAAGATAGAAACCTTTCCTTGCGGGTTTATTGCAACTTTTGCTATGCAAGAAATCCCAAACGGTTGGCTTTTATGCGATGGTGCTACCTATGAACGCAAAGATTATCCGCAATTATTCAAGGCAATAGGTGATAAATGGGGAAAAAACAGTGATACAACCTTTAAAGTTCCTGATTTTAGAGGAATGTTTTTACGCGGTTTTGATGATGGTCGCGGTCTAGATGCAGATAGACTGTTTGCAAATGAGCAGCAAGATAGCATTAAATCACATACGCATATTTGCACCATTAAAGAGGCAGGTAAGCATACGCACAATTTTCAGTATGCTGGAGTTGGATGGAGTGCCAATGATATTGGCAGAAGGAACCCCTCTTATCACTATCAAACCATTACAGGGACCACACAAACAGCTGGTGCGCACACGCATGAAGTAACTCTTTCTTCAACGGGTGAAGCAGAAACGAGACCTGTTAATACAACGGTTGTTTATGCAATAAAATCATAAAGCTATTGGTTAATAAATAATTTATTCGTCATTGATGATTTTGTTAACGCGGAGTAAATCCGCGTTACTTTTTTATGTAAATAATTAAAGAATTCACGTGCTATTAATTAATAAGATACTTGAGAGTGTTTAAAAACACTCTTTGTGGGTGATAAGGAAGCAATTTCAAATACCTGTAGGGCTGAGGGTATGGCTTGTTGCAAGAAAAAGTAAGTTGTAAGTGAGAAAACACTACTGTATTAAGTGTTCTTATTCAATATAAAATTTGATAAATTATCATTGTAAATCAATATATTATCTATTTATAACAACAGATAAAACATACGTTTTTATGAGCAAAGCAACGCCATGAAGTCACAAATAAATCTCCGATGGATTAAAAAGAGATACTAAATTCTATCAAGGGGATTTAGCAAAACAATGACAATAGACACATCTGACTTTACGCCTTCTTATCATTACAGAATCATTCGTGTGCATCTTTTATGTCATTTTCATAAAGATCAGAGTGGTAGGAATAGAGAAACAATTCCTATTGATGTTATAAAAGAAAATGTAACAGCACAACAAAGTCTCAAACGTTTTTATCAAGTAAAGTCTTAAAGGCTTTTAAACACGCACATTTTCTTTCCTGAGGTATTTTGGGGGATGTATGCTCCTTTTCAAAAGATGACATACCACAATATAGAAGAGAGTTCACTCAAAGATAAAATGACTCTTGGATGTATCTGTTTATTTTATTTTGCTATGCATCTTAACTCTTTGATTTAAGCAAACAGATTTTCGGAAAATTATGTTGTTTTACAGGCAGGCTGCTGTTTGAGGCAGTATAAACGGAATATCTGCTTTAGGCAATTCAGAAACAATTAAGGCACAATGATAAACATCGCGTAGATTTTTTGTTGTCAAAACAGTAGAGGCACTTCCTTCGCAATAAATTGCTCCCTGCTTTAGCAATATCATTTTATCTGCGTAATGTGCAGCAAGATTGAGATCATGGAGAATAGCAAGAACGCCACCACCACGACGGGCAAAATCTTTGGCAATATCCATAACAACAAGCTGATGTTGTATATCGAGGCTCGCAATAGGTTCATCTAATATCATCCAACGAGAAACTCCATTATAAACTGGCTCCCATATTTGACAAAGCACACGAGCAAGTTGTACTCTAGCTTGTTCTCCCCCTGATAATTGATGATAATATCGGTTGCCATAGTCAGCAAGGCCGACGCATTCTAAAGCTTTTTGGGTAAGATTTTGTAATTCGATTTTGGTAATGGTAAATTGGTTTGCAGAAAGACCAAGTTCTACAACTTCATGGACTAAGAATGGAAATACTAGCATTGTTGATTGTGGTAATACTGCGCGCATTTTTGCCATTTCATAGGTTTTCGTTTGGCTAATATCATAACCATTCAAGGTTATTTTTCCACCATAGGGGAGTTCTCCACTCAGTGCTTTGACAAAAGTACTTTTTCCAGATCCATTGGGACCGATAATGATGGTAAGATCACCACTTTTAGCTTGGATATCTATATGGTTAAGAATCTGTTTGTTCCCGCGTTGAACGCAAACATTGACTGCCTCAATCATGAAAATTTGTTCCTCGTTTGCGGATAAGGATCCATAGGAAAAAAGGTGCACCAAAAAGTGCCGTAACGATTCCAATTGGTAATTCCGCAGGGGCAACAATTAAGCGTGCAAAGGTGTCAGCAAAAATAAGTAATGCCGCCCCCAAAAGAGCAGAATAGGGAATAAGATAACGGTGATCTGGACCAATCAGCTGACGTAAAATATGTGGAACAACAATACCGATAAAACCAATACCACCACTGACAGCAACCGCGCTACCACACATAAGTGCAACAAGAAGAATAGCGATATTTTTAATATGCTGAATATGGAAACCAATATGGCCAGCAACGGCTTCTCCAAGAGCAAGAGCATTAAGCGCTCGTGATAAAAAGGGTGAAGACAGAAGACCAATACATATAAAAGGGAGAACAAGCCAAACTTTCAACCATGTGGCACCTGCAAGAGAGCCAAGACTCCAGAAAGTAATATCACGGAGTTGTTGATCATTTGCGATAAAGATGAGTGTTCCAACAACAGCACTGCTTAAAGCACCAAGAGCAATACCTGCAAGAAGCATCGTCGCAATAGAGGTAAAATTATGATGCGTTGCTATTGTATAAAGAACAATTGTTGAGAGAAGTCCACCCCAAAAGGCACCTATGATGACGTTATAAGGCTCTAATAGAGGTACTAATGAGGCAGGGAAGGCAATACCGACAACAATTGCTAAAACAGCGCCAAGACCTGCTCCTGCTGATACGCCTACAATCCCAGGATCGGCAAGAGGATTACGGAAAAGCCCCTGCATGAGAACACCAGAGACAGCTAAAGCTGATCCAATCAATACCCCCAATATAACACGGGGGAGCCTAATATCAATAAGCACGAGATAATCACGCGTTTTACTACTCACTGAAAAGTCTTGTGTAAGTATTACATGAAAAAAATCAAAAAAAGAAACGCTTGAAGCTCCATTCAAAATTCCAGCAAAAATGCTGAAGATGAGAAATATTATAAGACCAAATAATACAATCTTTCTCAAATTTATACGGTCTATTTTTTTATTTTCTTTTGTTTTAGATGCATACATTACGGATGTGCTATCTACCATTTCTATCAGCTCTTACCATTTTTGTTTGTACCATAAAGCAGATTAATGAGCTCTCTCGATGCTTCCGCAGTGCGTGGACCAAATCCTAGAAGATACATAGCATCCATCTGTTTAATGGCATGATTTTTTGCTGCATTTGTTGCTTGAATTGCTGGTATAGCTAAAATCTTTTCAATATTAGTGTATCTCTTACCATGCTTCACAAGTAAAATAATATCAGGGTTTGATTTTAATAACGCTTCGCTATTTATTAGCTTATATCCCTTGTAATCGGTGATGGCATTGATACCACCTGAAAGCTTTATCATACTATCTGCAGCTGTATCTGTTCCAGATGCCATAATACGCCCATTTTGCACGGAAAAAATAAAAAGAACGCGCTTTGGTTTTGTCACTTTTGCTAAAAGTGCATCATTGTCCACAAAGTCACGACTTATTTTTTTAATCAATTCAGCTGCTTGTGCTTCACGATGAATGGCTTTGCCAACAAGGCGAACTTTCTCTATAACATTTTCGCGGGAGTAGTTCTCTGGTATGACCACTAGAGGGATTGATGTTTTTTTAAGAATGTCAATTGTGGCAGGAGGTCCACTTCCTTCAACGAGCAATATGCCTTCTGGAGCAAGTGATAAAACACCTTCAGGTGAAAGAGCACGCATATATCCAAGCACAGGAAGTTTGAGCGCATCTTGTGGATAAACGCTAGTACTATCACGGCCAATAAGTTGATCTTGAGCTCCCAATGCATAAACGATTTCTGTAAGAGAGCCGCCAATAGAGACGATACGCGCATTTTCAGAAAAGTGTGTTGTAGGTTCAGCAATTACTGGTTGAGAAAAGGGGTGAAGAGAAAGCAATATAAAAATAAGAAAAAATCTCAGTAGTCTACACAAAATAAGCATGTTCGATTTACCTTTCTAGGCAATTGCTGTTTCTCTATACGAGGGCAAACTATTCAATAAAGAGCGCCAATCTTCACGCTCTTTCTGACCTTCCTTTCGCAGACCAAAGAACTGAACAATCATCTCGCCATTTTTATCGAAAACTTCAAGTGAACTGACATAACCGTCATTCGTAGGTTTGCGAACATGCCACACTTTATTGACCCCTGAAAGTAACAAATGCATATCGAATTTGGGATCAAGAATATTAAGCCATGGTCCCATTTGCTTAATATTTTTTACTTGTCCACTAAAAATTTGGATACACCCTCTATTGCCAACAAAGCACATAATAGGTACTCCTTGCTGTGCGACTTGGTTAAGCATCACTTCAATAGCTTCTACTCCCAATTCATTAGCAAATTCACTACCAGCATATTTTACAGCATCATGTCGATTAATTTCAAATTCCGAAATAATTTTATGAAGTTGATGTACATCAGTCATTTGCCGCCAACGATTTCGGAATTGTTCAATATCCAACCCTGTAGTATTGTCACGTTGAGTTTGGATAGAAGCGGGAAGGACGTCAAGAATAGACGACTGATCTTCATGAAGCAACTTCTCAACAAGTTCGCTCCATTTTTCCATATTCGTTGTATCTTTAGAATAGATTTTTAAAACAGCAACGCCATATTGATCAAAAAATTGCAGGCTTTTTGTAGGCTTTCCGAGAACGATCATATCATATTCAAAACCAAATTTCCATTGTTTTGAAAAAATACGCAAATCAATTTCACCAAGTGTAATAGGGACATGTTGGTTTTGAACAATTTTTTCAAAACATCCTGTTATTTCATGAACAGCATATTCATTGCGTGTCAATGCCATAACTGTTCCAAGTTGAGGAGCATTTTCTAAGAGAGTGGCAATATCAGTTTGTAGTCTTTTTGCTTTGCCGATTGTACAGTAGGCAGCAACAAGTTCTGCTTCAGATATACCAATAGAGACTGCAAAATCACGGTTCCGCATCTCTTTTTTTTCTTCACGTAAACGAATAATCATCTCGGCTGTATATAACATGGGCTTTCCTTATGTCACTTAGAGAGTTAACTTCCAAAATTTTACAATCACAACACTGGGTTGATTATTCTCAGAGAATAACTCAACCCTTCACCAAATAAACCCCTATTATAAACAGCAGAACAAGCAA
The DNA here is from genome assembly GCF_902652675.1 of Bartonella refiksaydamii. Lineage (NCBI taxonomy): Bacteria > Pseudomonadati > Pseudomonadota > Alphaproteobacteria > Hyphomicrobiales > Bartonellaceae > Bartonella > Bartonella refiksaydamii. The sequence goes on along the minus strand of NZ_LR736289.1, from coordinate 56,724 downwards.
AAATCGATAAATTAGAAAAAATTAAAGCTTTTCTTTCAAGTCTTCGTGATTTAAAGAACAACGAGAACAAAAACACAATAATCTACTCTTTTACCGATATAATTTTAATATTGGTTTAATAGTTAACAGAAGTGACTAAAACTTTTGCACGAACGATACCTTAAAGTTACGACCAGGTTGACTAAAATAATCATTTGCTATTGCACTTTTACTTGAAGGAAGATCAGATACATTCCAATATTTTGTATTGAACAGATTATAAACACCAGCTCTTACAATAGGCCCTTTTTCACCAAGTGGTTTCCACCACCCTGACATATCAATAATGTTATATCCCGGAATTTTTTTGGAGTCAGATCCATTCGTAACTTTATCACGTTTTGCAGATGAAGTAAGTACGACGTCCGCCCCCCAGAATTCTTTTGCATATCCTAGTTCAATAACCGTTTTTAAAGGTGGAATTGAGTCGAGATATTCATTTTTATCAAGATCCTTTCCTTGCGAATAGACAAGGGCAAAATTGCTACGCAATCCACTATTAAAAGCCAAATGTACTCTTGCTTCCACGCCAGAAATACGTACATTCGAACGATTCATGTAATGTCGCCGTGCAAACCGGAATTCTTCTGATGGCCCTTTATCTATGGTATCTATGAAGTCTTTATACTGATTGAAAAAGGCGTTAAGTGAACCACCGAAGCTTTTATCGCCATATCTTACGCCAATATCGTACCCATTGCTCGTTTCTGCTTTAAGATCAGGGTTTCCTTTTGAGTAATAAGCAGATGGCTTGATATAAGAGATGTAAAGTTCCGAAACACGTGGTGCACGAAAAGCTTGCGCCCATTGAGCATAAAGCGTCACTTGATTGCGAATATCCCACTCCATACGTAATTTAGGAGAGAAATGTGAACCATTTCTTTCTGAAGGAAATCTGTCAGAAATCAGAGCTTTCTCATAAGAAGAAGTTTTTTGAGGGATACGTTTATACCAATCATAACGAACTCCAGGTGTTACACGGAAACGATTATGAGCAAAGCCAATTTCATTTTCAAAAGCCAAACCAAAACTGTAGCTATTTGTATCCGGTGAATCTGATCGATTAGCAGGCACAAAGAGGCATGCCTGTGCATTTTCTTCCAAATGACAACTATCTTTACCTAGCAAATAATGATGAAATTGAGATGACAAAGCATCAGTGGCAAGCTTTAACGTATGGCTTACAGAGCCAATCTTCACTTTTTTGAGAGCGTGAGCATTTAAACCATAATTGGTATCACGCACGAAATTATCTCTCAAATAATCTCCTTTTGGTGCTCTAACACGAAATCCCCTTGTAATATCAGTATTTGATTGTTTTAGCCAATAAAGTTGCCCACGAAACGCATCAAAAAACGCATCTCCGTCGCCGTTATAGTCATAAGAAAGAGAAAGACGTTCACGGCGTTTATTGTCCTGTTCATAAACGGAACCTGGAGAGTACTTTGTGTCCATATTTAATGAATGCGTATTTTTGCTATAATCAAAGCGTTCTGCTGTAAAACCAAAACGGTGGTTGTCATTAAGATATTGATGAACTTTAAAAAGCAAATTATTTTGGTCAAAATGAGCGGGATTTTTACGTGTACGTTCATTATGGTATCCCCCTATAGTTCCCATATTTTTTCGCTCATTACCTTCCGTGTGAGATCCTTGAAAAAGCAAAAATGTTTGTTGAGCACGCACAGCAAAAGCTTGATTTATGCGCCAACTATTATCCACAGAATGATAACCACCTTTTATAAGACTACCCCAATTCTTTTCTTCAGTGATAAGGTCTTCAGGATTAAGAGTACGCAAAGCGACAACGCCTCCTAGCGCACCAGACCCATAAAGACTAGAGTCCGAACCTTGAATAATATCAAATGTGGAAAGAGAACTAAAGTCGAACGTTGTATTTCCACTATTACCACGCAATATATCATTAAGCCACGGAAGAACAATACCATCCATTGTTGTGAGGACACGGTCTGCATCTAAGCCACGAATCGCAAAACTATTCTTCTTAGAATTATAGGCTACGGACGGTTCAAGACGACTAATTTCATGGACATCACTGATTTGTTTCTCATCAATATCCTTAGCGATTTTACGATTGGTCAGAATTGTTACTGAACCTGAAGCATCCTCTATTTTTTTCCCTTTAATAACAATTGGTTTGAGCTCAGTGACAGCTCCTCTCTCACTGTTTTGTGCAAAAACAAATGAAGGTATACAGACCGACAATGCACTTAAAATCACGCAGCTTTTATGGATATTCTCTCGTTTTATTCGCATAACACATCATAACCTTTTCTTAAATATCCCCTCTCTAGCTAGAAACTTGACATATAAAAACACTTGACTCACCGAATTACAAATTAGCCAGCCAAGCAAGAGTGATTTGACCTCAGTACAAAACCACGGAGAAACCATATTAAACATGACAAAATCAGTCAAGAAAAAAGTTGCAATTTCAAAATAGCTTGTTTTAATGAATTTGAATAATAATATTAAGCCTAGAATAGCGGCGGAAGAAACTATGGATTCTACAAGTATGAGGCGATTATTAATCCTTTGGGTTGGTGCGTTTATTTGTGCTTTCTCTTTGCATATAGCATTGGGAGCACAGTTTTATTTTCATACTATTGGTGTAAGTAATAACACACACTCATCAACGATTCTTCTAACTTTTGTGCAAGAGACTGTATCTTCGGATGCTAATACAGATTCGCCGGATATTGATACAGATCTATCAAATATTAGCACTGAGGCAGAAGTATTGCAGCCTGATCTTACAGAGCAAGCGTCAGAGATATTGGAACCGATAGATAAGGCTCATCCAGAAGAGCCACAACATACTGTGGAAAAAGATAATGTTGCAGTTCTCAAATCTTTGGAAAAAACTCTTCCTCAAAAGGTGGAGCATAAACCCCTCGATAAGAAATCGATACCGATGCCAAAGACTATAGTAAAAAAGAAGCCCTCTGTAAAGGCAGTACGTTCGTCTATCACCAGTCATGGTGGTGATACAGCAGCTCTTGAGGATGCGTTGTTAGTAGAATGGTTGGCAAAGGTACAGGCACAATTAGAAACGCAAAAAAAATATGTTGTAGAACGGCGTATCAGTCGTGCAAAAGGAACGGTGAAGTTAGAATTTAGGGTGCATGAGCAGGGAAGTATTTTTTCTAGCCGTGTTGTGATCTCTGCTGGTGATCCGGAACTTGACCGGTTAGCTATGGCGGCACTTCACCGTGTCGGTTCGTTTCCTCCTCCTCCTCCAGCAAAAGTGAACAAAATTATCAGAGTATCATTGATATTTAGCTGATTTTCACAGATTTTCTGGTTAATTTTCACACACTTTGATATTTATAATTACTACGATGTTATGGTTTATGCGTTGAGAAATGAGAATGAACTACTTTAGGGTGGATTTAGGTTGTATTATTTACATCAACCAGAGAGAAGATCGGCTTTTATATCTGTTTTTCCAGTAAATCTTGCTTTATAAACCCCATAATTTTCCATAACACGCATCACGTAATTACGTGTCTCTGTATAAGGGATGCGTTCAATCCAGTCGATTACTTTATCAAGAGATTGTCCACGAGGATCGCCATAGCGTTTTATCCATTCATTGACACGACGGGGACCTGCATTGTAACCAATAAGAGTCAATACGTAAGATCCGTTAAAACGTTCTAATTGTTCTCTTAGAAAATAGGCACCTAATGTAGCATTGTAACTGGCGTCATTTCTAAGTTTTTGGGGTGACCATGTGATTGAATACTTTTTTGCAAGTGTTTTTGCTGTCGTAGGCAATAATTGGAGAATGCCTTGTGCGCCTGCTTTTGATATGGCTGTTGGATTAAACTCACTTTCTTGGCGAGCAATGGCATAAACAAGCGCTTGTCCTGCGGAAGCAACATGGGCAGAGGATGGTATCGCCCCTATAGGATGAGAAAGTGCACCAACATTTTTACCTTGAAAAACAGCGGTTTTTCCAATTTTAAGGCTGGTATAATAGTCACCATTTTTTTCTGCCATGACAGCTAGAAGAGCTAGTTCTCCAGGGCTTTCTATTTTTTCCCCCAGTTCTCTATAAAAAAATTTAGCAAAATCAGTATAGCCGGCTGATTCGAGGCGTTGAATTGCTTTAATCACTTCTCGTGCGTTAAAACGTTGTCGTTCAGCGGTTGTTGGTTTTGGAAAGGAGACTTTGAGCTTTTTTTGGTTAAGCCGTGAAGCTGCTAATTGACCATAATAAGTTGCAGCAAAATAAGCTGCGCGATGAAAATAGTTTTGGGCATTTGTATGTTCTTTTAAAGCTTCTGCTGTTCGCCCCATCCAATAATATCCACGAGATGCAGAAAGAGGAGCAGAAGATAATTGAGGAATACGCGAAAAATGCTTCATTGCCAATTGAGGATCATGCAGAAACCGTAGCGCATACCATCCTGCATGAAATTCAGCATCGACAGCCAATAAAGATGTCATACCTGTATGTGTAGCAACAAGTTGATAGGCAATTTTAGGTTTGTTTAAATCAAGCATCTCACGTGAAAGGGCGCGTCGCTCTTTCCACAATGCATGAGAATTCATAAGTTTTAATGTATCTCTAGGCGTTTTCATCATGAGTGTTGCAGCTGCACTATATTGTCCAGTTCGCCGAAGATAGCGAATTCGGGCAAATTGAAAAAGAGGCTCTTTTTGCCATGATCGCTCCACAGCTTGTAATTTTTTCATGGCCCTAGGATCATTTTTTTCAACGGCAACAAAAGCATTAAAGAGAGAGTGAGCATGGGCCAATTTTGCAACGCGCTCAGCTGAATCAAAGTGATGTGTATAAAGCATAAATTGCATACGCTTCAGATGATCGATAGGTTTTAAAACAGTGCTTGCACTTTTCAGAATAAGCTCTTCTTCTTTTGCATTGAGCTTTTCTTTATGCCACCACGGTGCAATGATTTGTTGAGCACGAACGGTTTGTCCAGTTGCAATAAGGGCTTTAGCGAACAGAGCCATACCTTGTGCTGTGAGAGGAGAATGATGAGAAAATTTTTGAAGGATCACGTGTGTGAAATTGGTTTCATTGATAAGAGCACGTTCAGCATTACGTTGCATAGTGGTTATGCCTGGCCATCCTTTTAGCTCATTGATTGCATTGAATATTTCAGAGCTTGGTATATTTGCTTGGTTTGATATACCGATCGCCCATGTCAAAATATGGCGGTCAAGGCTATTCTTTACCATTGAATTACGAAGGCTTATTGTTTTTGCAATATTGTTGTTTGAAAGTGCATCTAGCCCAGCTTTAAGTTGTTTAAGTGTAGAGTTATTACTGGATGGTGGGGAACTGTAGGGAGGCGTGTGCAACTGTCTAAGAGGTTTATGTGCTTCTTTTTTTATGGCAAAGGAGGTAGGGCGAACCAAAGGGATTGGTACTTTCCTATGCAAAAGGGGTGATTGTGCCCATGCACTTGAAAATAAAATTGTTGTTGCCAGTATAAATGCAGTAAAGGTTTGTACAAAAAGGGGAACGAATAATGCACGCATAGAGAAAAAACCTTGAAACCTCATCTTTGGGAAACACCCAACAATTTCTAAAACAGAAGCGTGAAAAACGGGTTAATGTAAGCTGACACTTTAAAGAAATGTTCAGAATTGAAGGAGAGACATGCTAAATCTTTTGAGAGACATTGTGAAATACATCTTGCTTCAATTATAGAGCAAGATTATGCTTTATCATTGGTAATTTATAGAAGCTATTAAAAAAAATAAAGAGAACATTACAGGGAGTTTATCATGCTCAAGGGAGCTGTGACAGCACTTATCACACCATTTGATGATGAGGGCGCTATTGATGAGAAGGCATTTTGCAATTTTATTGAGTGGCAAATTGCACAAGGTATTAATGGTGTAAGCCCTGTTGGGACGACGGGTGAATCACCAACATTAAGTCATGAAGAACATAAGAGGGCTATAGAATTGTGTGTTGAGCAGGTTGCTAAGCGTGTTCCTGTTGTTGCTGGAGCAGGATCAAATAGCACAAGTGAAGCTGTAGAGCTTGCACAACATGCACAAAAGGCAGGCGCAGACGCAGTTTTGGTTGTCACTCCCTATTATAACAAACCCAATCAGTCTGGTTTATACAGGCATTTTTCTTCCATTGCGAAAGCTATTTCTATACCTATTATAATTTATAATATTCCCGGTCGTTCTATTATCGATATGGCTGTGGAAACGATGAGAGACCTTTGTCACGATTTTAAAAACATCATTGGTATTAAGGATGCGACGAGCAAAATTGAGCGTGTTAGTGAACAACGTGAGAAGTGTGGAAAAGATTTTGTACAGCTTTCTGGTGATGATTGTACAGCATTAGGTTTTAATGCACATGGAGGTGTAGGATGTATTTCGGTTTCGTCCAATGTTGCTCCAAAACTCTGTGCAGAACTGCACGCTGCTTGTTTACGTGGTGATTATAAAACAGCCCTAGAATTAAATGATCGTTTGATGCCTCTCAATCGTGCAGTATTTATTGAACCAAGCCCAGCAGGCATTAAATATGCTGCTGCGAAATTAGGACTTTGTGGCGATATTGTTCGCTTACCGATTGTTCCACTAGCAGATACCACAAAGAAGATTGTTGATGCTGCTCTGTGCCACGCTGGTCTGGTTAAAAAATAAAATGATATAATAAGCCATGAATAAAAAAAGGAATGCTCCAGTACGGAAAATAATTGCTGACAATCGTAAAGCCCGTTTTAATTATGAAATTCTCGATAATCTTGAGGTTGGTCTGGTACTTCAGGGAGCAGAAGTGAAGTCTTTACGTTCCAATCATGCGAATATTTCTGAGAGTTACGCTAGCTTTGAAAATGGAGAATTATGGTTAATCAATAGCTATATTCCTGAATATACGCAAGCCAATCGTTTTAATCATGAGCCACGTCGTTTGCGTAAGTTATTAATTTCAAAACGTGAAATGGCACGTTTTTTTAATGCAACTTCTCGTGAAGGAATGACGCTTGTTCCTCTTAAACTGTATTTTAATGAAAAAGGGCGTGCGAAGTTGGAAATTGCTCTGGCACGTGGGAAAAAGCTTTATGATAAGCGTGAAACTGAAAAGAAACGTGATTGGGGACGTGAAAAAGCACGACTTTTAAAAAAATATGGATGATGGGATCAATTTGTATATCTTTTTAATAGTGTTTCTCAGAAGATTTCAACATTGATCTAGATATGTTTTTGCTGCTTTGAAAATTTGATGGAACATAGCATCTGTTAAACGGCCAGTATTGGTATTATAGCGTGAACAGTGATAGCTTGAAAAGATGCGTAATCTTCCAATGTTGCTTATTTCCCCATGTCCGAAAGGATGGGCTAAAATTTTTGCATTGAGGGCACGTAATGTTGAATGATGCGCAATAGTGCCGAGGGTGATAACAGCTTTAAGTTTGGGAAGATTTGTTAAAAGAGGCGAAAAGAAATATCGGCAAGTGTTAATTTCTGCACTAGTGGGTTTATTTTCCGGTGGAACACAACGAACTGAGTTAACAATTGCTGTATCAATCAGTTCAAGATTGTCGTCTGCTTTTTCTTCAAAAGTACCTTGCGCAAAACCAAACTTTTTTAAAGTGGAATACAGCAAGTGTCCAGCATAATCACCAGTAAACGGGCGTCCAGTTCGATTGGCTCCGCGTAATCCAGGAGCGAGACCGACAATGAGAAGGCGGGTTGTCGTTGCGCCTTTATAGGGAAAGAACGGGCGCACCGGTGCATTATGCCAAGTCGGTTCTTTTATACGCCAATCAGCGATGAATTCGTGTAAACGGGGGCATAAATTGCAATTTTGCGGTGGTTCTGGGCAAAGAGATGTTAATGGACTATTCATGGTGGTAGGCATTAATCATTATTATAACAAAATCCTTTTGAGCTGCTTATGGGGTATACAATAGATTATATCTTTGTAAACAATCTTACGGTTAAATAGATGAGCTATTTCATAATATCGTTAAGTATTTTTGCAAAGAGAGATAAATTTGCAAATGCCCTATTTTGATGCGAAAGATGTTAAATTAACAGTGTTTAGTGGATGTAAATTTTTTAACAATTTAATTGATACGTTATCATAAATGGTGCGCATGAGATTATTCTAAAGATTTATAATAAATTTGAGTGATGAATAATTTTAAAGCCTGAAGTCTCTAGGAAGATTTATTTTGTTAGATGAGGGTACTTTATTCGTTTGAATCCGGTACGTTAGAACTTTTCATGTTAGAGTGGCATTGATAACTTCTTCGAATAGGGTTTGCGCTTTTTATAAAGCTTCCAAGCTTTTTTTATAAGCTCTTTTAGCAAAAAATATTAAAGTGTATGTTGTTTTCCTTGTATTTTATTTTGATTATTGTATATAATTCGTCCCTACCATGAAATTTATTAATCTTTAAGAAAGAGGCATGGATGGCACGCGTAACAGTAGAAGATTGTATTGATAAAGTCGGTAATCGCTTTGAATTGGTGCTTTTAGCAGGGCATCGGGCGCGTCAGATTTCACAGGGTGCGCAGATGACGGTTGATCGTGATAATGATAAGAATCCGGTTGTTGCTTTGCGTGAAATAGCAGAAGAGACATTATCGGCTGCTGATTTGAAAGAAGATCTTATTCATTCGTTGCAAAAACACGTAGAAGTGGATGAGCCAGAAATAGCAGGTGAACTGATTTCTCATTCAGGTGAATCTGAAGGTGTTTTTGGCACATCATCGGAAGAAGAGAGTAGTTCATTCGATTATATGTCGGAAGAGGACCTTTTAGCAGGTATTGAAGGTTTGGTTGTTCCAGAGAAAAACGACGATTATTGATTGTTTTCGGGAACAAATATACGGTATCGTGCGACAGCGGTTATTTTTTTGTCTTTTATTGAAGAGATATTCATGTTCAATAAGGGTTAGGTTATGAGAATGTAAAGGATATGCTCGTATGATGCGTCAGTGTGAGCTTGTTGGACGTGTTCAGCGTTACAAGTCTGACGTAGATGAGGCTTTGTTAAATAGAGCCTATGATTATGCAATGCGAAAGCATGCTCACCAGAAACGTGCTTCTGGGGATCTTTATTTTTCTCATCCTTTAGAAGTTGCTGCTATTTTGATAGATATGCGGTTGGATGAAGCAACAATTGCCGTTGCTCTTTTGCATGATACAATTGAAGATACAAGTGCCACGCGAGCAGAAATTGACCAACTTTTCGGATCTGAAATTGGCAAGTTGGTTGAAGGGCTCACAAAACTTAATAAGCTTGATCTTGTATCTAAGAAGGCAGTACAAGCGGAGAATCTTCGTAAACTTCTTATAGCTATTTCTGATGATGTTCGTGTTCTTTTAGTTAAACTTGCTGATCGTCTTCATAACATGCGCACCCTTGGTGCTATGCGTGATGATAAGCGTCGGCGAATTGCTGAGGAAACAATGGATATTTATGCGCCACTTGCAGGCCGTATGGGTATGCAGGATATGCGCGAAGAATTAGAAGATCTCTCTTTTTTTTATTTAAATCCAGAGGGTTATCGTACGATTACCAACCGGCTTTCTGAACTATCGAAGCGCAATCGTAATTTACTTTCTAGGATTGAAAATGAACTGACAAAACTTTTTTTCGAGCATGGCATTAAAGCAGACGTTAAAAGTCGTCAGAAAAAGGCTTATTCAGTCTTTCGCAAAATGGAAAGCAAGGCATTATCTTTTGAACAATTATCCGATATTTTTGGATTTCGCGTTATTGTTGGAACAGTGAATGATTGTTATCGTGCTCTTGGTATCATCCATACGACGTGGCCAATGGTACCAGGTCGTTTTAAAGATTATATTTCTATACCGAAGCAGAACGATTATCGTTCCATCCATACAACAATTGTAGGGCCTTCGAGGCAACGTGTTGAACTGCAGATTAGAACTGCCGCTATGGATGAAATTGCTGAATATGGTGTTGCTGCACATTCTATTTACAAAGACCATGGTTCTCATTATTCGACTTTGAAGTTATCAAATGAAACCAATGCTTATGCATGGTTACGTCAAACGATTCAATCTTTGTCTGATGGGGATAATCCAGAGGAGTTTTTAGAACATACAAAGCTTGAGCTTTTTCAAGATCAAGTGTTTTGTTTTACTCCGAAAGGCCGCTTGATTGCATTTCCAAAAGGCGCCACCCCTATCGATTTTGCTTATGCCGTTCATACTGATATTGGTGATTCTTGTGTGGGGGTAAAAATCAATGGTCGTATTATGCCTTTAATGACTAAATTAAAAAATGGTGACGAAGTTGATATTATACGTTCACAAGCTCAAATTCCCCCAGCGGCATGGGAATTCCTTGTTGTAACAGGGAAAGCACGTTCAGCTATTCGTCGAGCAACCCGTGCAGCAGTACGTAAGCAATATTCAGGCTTGGGATATCGTATACTAGAGCGTTCGTTTGAATATATGGGAAAACAATTTTCTGAAGATGTTCTTAAGCAAGTTTTGCCGCGCTTAGCACGCAAAGATGTGGAAGATGTATTGGCTGCTGTTGGCCGTGGTGAATTACTATCCGCTGATGTGATTAAAGCGGTTTATCCTGATTATCAAGATCACCGTGTAGTACAAAAGTCGTCTTTTAAGCCTGGGAAAGAAGGTTGGTTTAACATTGAAAATGCTCAAGGTATGATTTTTAAAGTTCCAGAAAACGAAAAGGATGCAACGGTAGAAAGGTTTCAATCCAAAGCTTTACCTATTCGAGGAACTCATGGAGATATTCCTGTACGATTTTCTCCTGAAGGGGCAGTGCCGGGAGATCGAATTGTTGGTATTATGCAACCGGGGGCAGGGATTGTTATTTATCCGATACAGTCTTCGGCTTTGATGGCGTATGATGATCAGCCAGAACGATGGATTGATGTCCGCTGGGATATAGATGCCCAAATGAGTGAGCGTTTTCCTGCTCGGATTAATATTCTGGTTGTTAATAGTCCTGGCTCTTTGGCTGAAATTACGCAAGTGATTTCTGCTAATGATGCCAATATCCAAAATTTATCTTTTATCCGTACAGCACCAGATTTCACAGAAATTATGATTGATCTGGAAGTTTGGGATTTAAAACATTTAAATCGTATTTTTTCTCAGTTAAAAGAGGCAGGTTCGGTTAGTGTAGTACGGCGGGTTCATGGATGAAAAAGAGAGATTTTGCGATGAATACAAAAGATGTGATTGATATTTTTAAACAAGCAGATGCTATCTTGGAAGGGCATTTTATTTTAACATCGGGACGTCATAGTGCGACTTATATGCAGAAGGCGAAAGTATTCATGCATGCTGACTTGACGGAAAAATTATGTCGTGGATTAGCTGAAAAAATAAAAAAATCTGTTGAGGGAAAAATTGATTATGTAGTTGGTCCCGCGATTGGAGGACTTATTCCTTCGTACGAAACTTCACGTCATCTTGGTGTGCCTTCTCTTTGGGTAGAGCGTGTAAATGGCGTATTTGAATTGCGTCGTTTTGAAATCAAGAAGGGTGCACGAGTTGTGATTGTTGAAGATATTGTGACAACAGGTCTTTCAATTAATGAGACGGCTGAGGCTCTGGTGGCAGCAGGAGCAGATGTTTTGGCGAGTGCATGTATTCTTGATCGTTCTGGTGGCAAGGCTGATGTCGGAGTTCCGTTGGTTGCACTTGCTGAATATGAGATAGCATCTTATGCTAGTGACGCACTCCCTGTTGAACTTGCTATGCTTCCAGCGATCAAGCCAGGAAGTCGAAATATTTAATTGTCTTTCTACTTTTTTTTATGCAAAAGCTTGGAGAAATTAATTTGGATTATACGGGTTATTTCATTGTCATAAGATATATATTGAGAATCATATGCTTTTTCGTCGTCGAGAACCAGTAGATTTTATAGAACGTGTTCGACTTTGGTTATGGCCACGTCGTTCATTTTCTCGCTCATTTTGCTACATACGTAAGCGTATTTTACGTATATCAGCGACGCCTCATAAAGTTGCGTTGGGGTTTGCTATCGGCGTTTTTTTAGCTTGTTCACCTCTTTTCGGAATGCATATCATTTTGGCAATATTTTTTTCTTGGATTTTTCGTGGAAACTTTGCAGCAGCGATTATCGGGACGGTTTTTTCTAATCCGCTCACATTTTTGCTAATCGTTATGGCTGATTATAAGGTAGGCTATTTTTGTTTATCGCTTTTTAGCAATGTAGATGAGATTTCTCTTTCTCAAATTCGCTTTCTGTTTAATGGTTTGACACTGTCGAATGTATCTATGCTTTTTAAGGACGCATGGAATTCAATCATGAGACCTATGATTTTAGGTGGTACCCTTTTGGGTTTTACTCTGGGTAGCTTATCTTATATAGGTGTTTATAGAGCAATCGTCCGGTTTCAACAAAAGCGATATCAAAAAATAATAAAAAAAAAGCATTTGTGACAAGGAAATTTGGGTGATATTTTATGATCATTGGTCTTGGAAATGATTTGATTGATATAAGACGCATTGAAAGAATGTTGGTTCGTTATGGTGACCGTTTTGTTCAACATATCTTTACTGATGTTGAGCAGACAAAATCTGAAAATCTCCGAAAAAGATCTTCTTCTTACGCCAAAAGATTTGCTGCCAAAGAAGCATGTGCTAAGGCTCTGGGGACAGGAATCGCTTGTGGTGTGAGTTGGAAAAACATGGGGGTAGTCAATTTATCATCCGGAAAACCAATTATGAAATTAACAGATCGTGCGCAAATACAATTACAAAAGTTATTACCTCCTCATCATGAGGCTGCCATTCATCTTAGTATAACGGATGATTTTCCTTGGGCGCAGGCATTTATTATTATCGAAGCGCTTCCACGTGGATAGATATTGCAGGAGATTGTACTTTTATTATTTAAACATTATGATAAAAAATAAGTTATATCTGTTATGGGAAGGTAGTCTGTAATGATCCAGAAAGAGAAAATGCATAAAAAGGAAGAAAAAGGTGGAATTCTTGAATTTATTTTAGTTTTAATACAAGCTCTGTTTTTAGCTGGGGTTATTCGTACACTTTTTTTTCAACCTTTCAGTATTCCTTCTGGCTCAATGCGTCCTACTTTGCTCGTGGGGGATTATCTTTTTGTTTCTAAATATGCATATGGGTATTCTCGTTTCTCCATACCCTTTTCTCTCCCTATTTTTTCGGGACGTATTTGGGCATCTCAGCCTCGGCGTGGAGATGTTGTGGTTTTTCGTTTACCCAGTAATCCAGAAATTGATTATATAAAACGTGTTGTTGGACTACCAGGCGATCGTGTACAAGTTCGTCAAAGTGTTCTTTATATTAATGACGAGGCTGTTTCACGCCACTTTATGGGAAAGGTTGATAATTCTGATATAACAGAGGTTAATTACCCTGTTGACGTTTATCGTGAGACAATGCCGAATGGTGTTAGCTACAATACACTTGATTTAGCGTTTATCCCGCAAGTGGATGACACGAAAGTTTTCGAAGTTCCATTAGGGCATTATTTTATGATGGGTGATAACCGTGATAATTCAGATGATAGTCGTTTGGATGTGGGCTATGTTCCAGAGGAGAATCTTATTGGTCGAGCAAGTATAATTTTTTTCTCTATAAGTAATGGTTCAAGTGCTTGGCAGATTTGGCGCTGGCCATTTGATATACGTTGGAATCGTTTGTTTTCTTTTATCAATACCGTTCATGATTTACCGCTTGTCAAGCAAGGGATCAACGATGAAGCGTCCAATGATTGATCAGCTTGAAAAACTGACGGGGCATCATTTTAAAGATGAAGAGAGATTAAAAAAAGCATTAACACATTCTAGTGTACAAGATTCTGGGCAGGGAAATTATGAGCGGTTGGAATTTTTAGGTGATCGGGTTCTAGGGCTTTTGATTGCAGAAATGCTGTATCAATTTTTTCCACAGGCAAGTGAAGGGGAATTATCAGTACGTTTAAATGGTTTAGTTAATGCACAGACATGTGCTGATATTGCGCAAGAAATGGGCTTACCTGATATGATCCATGTTGGTTTTGAGATGAGAAACTTCGAGGGGCGTCGACTTACGAATATGTACGCTGATGTGGTTGAAGCTTTGATTGCTGTGATGTATCTTGATGGAGGATTGGAGAGTGTTCGTCCCTTTATTCGAAGATATTGGCAAAGTCGGGCAAAGCAGATGGACGCTGGTCGACGTGATGCCAAGACAGAGTTGCAAGAATGGGCGCATATACAAGGCGGTGTACAACCACATTATCGAGTTATAAAGCGTTCTGGTCCAGATCATAATCCTGTTTTTATGGTAGAGGTGAGCATTTTAGGTTTTGCACCGGAGATTGGGCAGGGAAATTCTAAGAGATGTGCTGAAAGAATGGCGGCTGAAAAAATTTTACGGCGAGAGGGAATATGGGAACAATAGGAAAAAGTAATCATGAATGACCTTCCCAAAACGCGTTCTGGTTTTGTTGTGCTTATTGGAATGCCTAATGCCGGTAAATCTACGTTGGTTAATCAGTTAGTTGGGACGAAGATTTCAATTGTAACGCATAAGGTACAAACAACGCGAACTTTAATTCGTGGTATTGTTGTTCATGATAATGCGCAAATTGTGTTGGTTGATACTCCAGGTGTTTTTCGTCCCCACAAGCGTTTAGAACGTGCTATGGTGTCTGCTGCTTGGGGAGGTGCTAAAAGTGCTGATGTCCTTTTAGTTTTGATTGATGTTCAAAGTGGTCTTTCGGATGAAGTTTGTAAAATGTTAGATATTGTGAACAATATTAAACAAGATAAGATTCTCGTTCTTAATAAGATTGACACAGTCGTTAAATCATCCCTTTTAGCGTTAACCTCTCAAATTAATGAGCGAGTGACGTTTGTGCAGACATTTATGATTTCGGCTTTAAACGGTTCTGGTTGTAAGGATTTGCTTCATGTATTAAGTACAATGATGCAGGAGGGTCCTTGGTATTATCCGGAAGATCAAATTTCAGATATACCCATGCGTCATCTTGCTGCTGAAATCACGCGTGAAAAGCTTTTTCTCCGTCTCCATGATGAACTTCCTTATACTTCAACAGTCGAAACAGAAAGCTGGGAAGAGTATTCGGATGGTTCAGTTAAAATTAATCAAGTCATTTATGTAGAGCGTGAGAGTCAAAAAAAAATTGTTTTAGGAGCAAAAGGCGATACAATTAAAGCGATTGGACAAGCTGCACGTAAAGAATTAATGGAAATTATGGAACAGAAAGTCCATCTTTTTCTCTTTGTGAAAGTGCGTGATAATTGGGATACCGATCCAGAGCGTTATCGCGAAATGCGATTGGATTTTTGAAAACAAAATGAAATGGAAAGAACAAGCCATTATCCTTGGGACACGCCAATATGGTGAAACAAGTGTTATTCTTGAAATTATGACGCGTCAGCGTGGGCGTTATATGGGAGTAGTAAAAGGGGGACGTTCGCGTCGTCTGGCAGCTCTTCTTCAACCTGGGAATTTTGTTGAGGCTGAATGGTGGGCACGTTTAGACGAACATTTGGGGCTTTTTCGGCTTGAAGCGCTTAACTTACATGCTGCACGATTAATTCTTTTCCCAGAGGCACTCTATACTCTGCAGTTGATAGCTTTTCATTTACGCCTTCTTCCTGAGCGTGATCCGCATCCCATTTTATACGATATTTTATATCTCTTTATGCAAAATTTTGACGAGCGGTTTATAAATGCAGAATTGCTTGTACGTTTTGAAATGCGGCTTCTTGAAGAACTTGGCTTTGGCCTTGATTTGTCTCATTGTGCTGCAACGGGCAGTACAGAAAGACTTTGTTATGTATCACCAAAATCAGGACGAGCTGTATGTGAGGAGGCGGGGCGCCCTTGGAAAGAGAAACTTCTCATTTTACCACAGTTTCTTGTGCAAAGAACGACACGTCCTGTAAATTTTAATGATATAATAAACGGTTTCATTCTAACAGGTTTCTTTTTAATGCGTCATGTCTGGGAACCACGGGATATAAAGCAGCCATCAGTACGCATGAATTTGATACAATTATTTGAACGCCAATTTCATATGCAAGCATTAATTTGTTGATTTGATAAATTGATAAATAGTCAATAAAATATGAAAATGCGAATCTTGAAAACAATTTCTGAAGTACGTCGATATATTGCAGAAGAACGGTGTTTAGGACTTTCGATTGGTTTTGTTCCAACGATGGGGGCACTGCATGAAGGTCACTTGGCATTAGTGCAGCAAGCCAAGGAAACGTGTGATAGAGTATTTGTTTCTATTTTTGTCAACCCAAAACAATTTGCTCCCAACGAGGATTTTGATAAATATCCAAAAGATTTGATGGGTGATTATGCTTTGTTGAAAAAAGCAGGAGTTGAGTATGTTTTTGCACCTTCTCTAGAAGAAATGTGGCCACTAGGAAATGACACAGTTGTGAAGGTAGGAAAATTATCACGTATTTTGATAGGGAGATTACGTCCAGGGCATTTTTGTGGTGTGACTAGCGTTGTTGCTAAGCTTTTTAACATTGTCCAGCCAGATAAGGCTTTTTTTGGAGAAAAGGATTTTCAACAAATTTTGATTATTCGTCGTATGGTTGAAGACTTGGCTTTTCCTATTGAAATTGTTGGAGTGCCTGTTTTACGTGAAGAAGATGGACTCGCCTGTTCTTCACGTAATCAGCTTTTAACATTAGAAGATCGTAAAGCTGCAAAAATTATTCCTCAAAGTGGTAAGACTGCTGAAAAGTTTTATCGCCAAGGTGAACGCTCGGTTGATAAATTATGCAAAATCGTGCGTGATATTTTACAGCAAGAATCGCGCGCAATCATTGAATCGGTGGATTTGCGAGATATGGAAACCTTATGCGAGGTTAAGGGGAGATTAAAAAAACCTGCAGTTTTGCTTCTCACCGTCCGCTTTGGTACAGTGAGGCTTATTGATCAATACATATTGCAAGAGAAGCCTGAAAATGAGTGTACATAATAAAACTACGAAACGTATAACTTCTTCTGAAATACGATCAAGAAAAGGGCAACAACCGATTGTTTCTTTGACGGCTTATCAGGCTTATACTGCACGAATTGCTGACCCATATTGTGATTTACTTTTGGTTGGTGATAGTGTTGGTATGGTTGTGTATGGGTTTGAGACAACACTTCCTGTTAATTTAGACATGATGATTTTGCACGGACAGGCGGTTGTGCGTGGGTCCAAGAAAGCTCTTGTAGTTGTTGATATGCCTTTTGGTTCTTATGAAGAAAGTCCAGAACAAGCTTTTTCTAATGCGTCGCGTATTCTTGTAGAAACAGGGTGTGGGGCAGTTAAGCTTGAGGGCGGTGTTTATATAGCAGAAACAATTGATTTTTTGTGTAAACGTGGTATTCCAGTTATGGGGCATATCGGATTGACACCACAGGCGGTAAATCGTTTTGGCGGTTTCAAAACACAAGGACGCAAGGAGAGTGATTGGCAAAGGATTGAAGCCGACGGGACAGCGATTGAAGAAGCTGGTGCTTTTGCTGTGGTTGTGGAAGGAGTTGTCGAACCTTTAGCGGTGGAGATTACAAAAAAACTTTCTATTCCGACCATTGGTATTGGTGCGTCTAATCAGTGCGATGGACAGGTATTGGTTATGGAAGATATGTTGGGCTATAGTACTTATGTACCAAAATTTGTGCGTCGTTATGGTGCTCTTGAACAAGCAATGGAGACCGCAATCAAGAATTATGCAGAAGATGTCGTATCGCGTGCTTTTCCAGCTGGTAAAGAAGTTTATAAACTGAAATAAAATCCACTTTAATATGAAAAGTTTGCCAAGGGTACATTTGTTATCGGGCTTTGATAATGAATGTATACTCTTTCATATATTTCTTGTTTGTATTCAATTTGAGCTGTAATTTTTAATATATCATTTCATTTATATATTATTGACTCGTGAACTCATAAAGGTTTCGAAGTTTTTATTGATAGTATATCACAAAAACTTAAAATTAATAATATGTGCTTTTCGTTAGTTTTAAGCTGTAAGTTATTATAGAGGTAGAAGTTGTAGAGTATAACAATGTCTATAGGATAATGTACGGAAGAGGGAGGATTATTCTTTTTATAATTTCATTCAAGTAAGCGTTAAAGAGAAAAGGCAAAAACTTAATACATGCATTCTTCTCAACTAAAATAATAAAGGATGAATGATACAAGAAGAATATTAGTACACTCTCTGGGCATCAAGGTTACTAAAACGGATTAAAAAGGTATTTTCAATTTGTTGTGTAGAGTGTGGTTGCAAATTGAGATCATCGGGTAAAATATTATTTGGAGAGCCAAAATAACGAAGAGCTTCTTCTGTATTAAATCCAGCAAGCGTGATAGCTTCGTAGAATGCAGCAATGCGATCAGCTTGTTTGATTTTTCTTAAGAGCTTTTGAGAAGGATTAACGGGGAGGGAAAAGCGCATGTGGATAGCATCTTGTAGACGTCTTTCGATGCGCTCATATTGTTTTCCTATGACAGCTTTAAAGGGCGAAATCATATCACCGATGACATATTCCGGTGCATCGTGAAGAAGGGCACACAAGCACTCATTGCTACATGATTGGGGAAAAAGCTTTTGAAATATTTGTTCTACCAAAAGTGAATGTTGTGCAACAGAATAGGCATGTTCTCCTCGTGTTTGACCGTTCCAACGTGCAACACGGGCAAGTCCGTGGGCAATATCTTCGATTTCAACATCAAAAGGAGAAGGGTTTAACAAATCGAGACGCCGGCCAGAAAGCATTCTTTGCCAAGCACGTGCTTCTCCATTTTTTGATAATTCAGTTTTAGCCATTAGTGCGTTTCCACAGTGCTTTCAGGGAAGGTAAAATTCATATTCTCAGCAATGCTTATTGTGACGGGAGAATTTTCTACTGTAAATGGGATATTGTTATTCATAGCATCTCTGACATGATCTATGCGTATTAAAACTAGGGCTTCGTTTGCAGCACATGTCCCTAGGGAACCAAGTATTTTTGTTCCTGCTTTAACGCTGGAGCCTTTGGTTAATTCGTGCTGGCTTTTTACGACTAAAACACGGCGACGTGCCGCGCGACGATGATGTATTCTTGAAACAACTTCTTGCCCGATATAGCAACCTTTATTAAATGCTAGCCCACTGATTTGATCGTAATTAATATCATGAGGAAAGACTTTACCTATTTCGTAATCTTGACCGCTTTCTGCAATTGCATAACGAATACGTAATCGATCCCACTTATCATTATATTCTGGAGCAAAAAAAGGTATTTTTCCATAGGATCGTATTATTTTTTCTTTTTGTGTAAATCGCTTATCAATAAAACTTGAATCAAAATTTAAAGTATTTGATTCATTATTCCAAAAAACTGTAACAAGTTTTTGTAATGGTTGTGTAATTTCTACTTTCGTATGCAGCTTATAAAGAAGCAGACGCTTGTAGAGGGTATCAGCTAAAGATGCAATGATATCAATCAGATAACCATCATTTCTTTTACCGATAAGAAAATCAGCAATAACCTTTCCTTGTGGAGATAAGAGAGCTCCAGGGAAAATTTCTTGTGGGCCGATTTGTGTCACATCTGTCGTGATAAGGACTTGAAGAAAATGTGTTGCTTCTTCACCAGTAACTTTAATAATTCTACGGTTTTTAAAGAGAATGGCATTTTGTTTTTCAATCATGGATCTTGCCTTTCTGCCTAAAGTTACATAATCGATAAAGAAAGGATATATGAGGAGCACGGCTATGTTTAAAACATTTGATACAATTTTTAAAGGCGCAACAGTGGTAAATCATGATGGAAGGAGTAAGCGTGATATTGGTATTACAAATGGCCGCATTGCTGAAATTGGGGATCTTACATGTGTATCTGCTAGTGAAGTAATTGATTGTACAGGGCTTCACATTTTACCAGGGATTATCGATAGTCAAGTTCATTTTCGTGAGCCAGGCAATGAACATAAGGAAGATTTAGAAAGTGGTTCGTATTCCGCGGTTTTAGGGGGGGTTACAGCAGTATTTGAAATGCCTAATACCAATCCATTAACCACATCGGAGGAAGCTTTGTCTGATAAAGTAAAACGCGGGTTTCATCGGATGCATTGTGATTTTGCTTTTTGGGTTGGAGGAACACGTGAAAATGTATATGAATTAGCCGAGTTAGAAAGACTTCCTGGAGCTGCTGGAATTAAAGTTTTTATGGGGTCTTCTACGGGTGATCTTTTAGTGGATGATGATGAGAGTGTGCGTCTTATTTTGAAGAATATTCACCGTCGTGCAGCTTTCCATTCTGAAGATGAGGCAAGGCTCAGAGAGCGTAAAATGTTGTGTATCGAAGGGGATGCATCATCACACCCAGTTTGGCGTGACGAAGTCGCAGCACTAAAATGTACACAGCGCTTGGTGAAAATCGCGCATGAAACGAAGGCGCGCATTCATGTGCTTCATCTCTCTACTGCGGAAGAAATTGATTTTCTAAAAAAACATAAAGATGTGGCAACCATTGAAGTTACGCAGCATCATTTGACGTTAACTGCTGATGATTATTTGCAGTTTGGCACATTAATTCAGATGAATCCACCTATTCGTGAAAGCCGCCATCGTGAGTCTCTTTGGTACGGCGTTCAGCAAGGTATTATTGATGTGTTAGGTTCTGATCATGCTCCTCATACGCTTGAGGAAAAGCTTAAAACTTATCCAACTTCACCTTCAGGGATGACTGGTGTACAGACAACAACGGCAATTATGCTAACACATGTAAATGCAGGAAAGATCTCTCTTGAACGTTTTGTTGATCTCACTTCGCATGGTCCTAGCCGGATTTTTGGTATAAGCTGTAAAGGGCGCCTTGCTGTTGGATATGATGCCGATTTAACCATTGTTGATCTTAAGCGGGAAGAAATTATTACGAATGCATTAATTGGTTCGCGTGCCGGTTGGACACCTTATGATGGTCAAAAAGTTAAAGGTTGGCCTGTTGGGACCATTATTCGTGGTATGCGTGTCATGTGGGAAGGCGAAATTGTCACACCTTCGCAAGGTGAGCCTGTTAAATTTATAGAAGCTTTGGCGTGACAAGATTAAGATTTAGGAGGCTTTGTAGAATAATTTTGTGCGTGTAGAAAGTTCTCATAACGATTTTGTGAAGACAAGCTATCTTGAAAGCTTGAGAATTTTTCTATGGGTTAATTGTTAAGACGCGTAAGAAGGCTTTCGGACAAGGCTCTACCCTCTTTAACGTATCTTTTATTTGCTTCAATTGCTGATCGTGTACAACGATGATAATTTTCTGAAAAGGCACGATACGCTTCATTAAATGCTTCGTAAAAATAAGCGCGTCTTTGTGGCATTGGTTGTTCTGCTTCGATCAATGCGGTCATGTAGTCATACCATTGGTTTGTTGGAGTCTTACAAAGATTATGCAAATAGTGCAAAGATCCCAAAATTTCTGCTAGTCGTAGCAATTTTGTTTCATAGGGAGGAGATTGTTGCGCAAAAGTTGGTGTTAAAGCTAGAAAAAATGTTAAAAAAGTAATATTTATCAGTATATTACGCATTGTTTTACTTTTCCTTTTTAGTAAGACTTTGTAGATTCCAATCGCGGATAAAATGATTTTGTTGTAGAGAATATGTTAAAAAATAGGGCGAAAATGCTTTGTGTATTATTACCAATAGTGAGTGTGTTATAGAATTTAGGGCATGAAAGAGAATAAGGAAACCATCATGAGGTTATAAAAAGTTCCGACAAATCTTTATGTGGTTAAAGATTTTAGATTTTTTATATGTAATTCGTTTTTTGTATGAATTTACGTTATATAGCGCGTTGCAAATTTTCTCTTAAGACAGTTTCCTCATCAAGGAAAGGTATGCTTTTTATCGATAAAATGCTCTTATCCAATCAAATAAATTGGATTGTTTTTGTGACAGATGATGGATACAGCTTAGATGAAGGGGGGAAGTTATGAGGATTTTACATAAGAGACATGAAAGTTTTAACCTAACTACATAATGCAATAATCTTGGGTAAGATTCATCATGCAGAATGGTGAGTAGTATCGCTAACGGAGTATAATTTATGAGAGAGTTGCGATTTTATAATACGCTTACACGTAAAAAAGAAAATTTTACACCGATAGATGCAACTAAGGTACGCCTTTATGTTTGTGGCCCAACGGTTTATGATTATGCGCATATAGGAAATGCACGTCCTGTGATCGTTTTTGATATTTTATTTCGCTTATTGCGTCATGTTTATGGCAGTGATCATGTTATATATGCACGTAATATTACAGATGTGGATGATAAAATTAATGCACGAGCAGTTTATGAATATCCAGAGCTAGCACTTAACGAAGCTATTCGCCAATTGACGGAACATACATATTTTCAATTTCAACAAGACACACTAGCACTTGGTTGTTTACTGCCCACGAGTCAACCGCGTGCAACTGATCATTTAGGAGAAATGCGCTCTTTGATTGAAAGGTTGCTTGAAAAGGGGCATGCTTATAAAGCGGAAAATCATATATTATTTTCTGTGAGCAGCATAAAAAAACATCCCCATTATGGGGCATTTGCAAGACGCTCTTTAGGTGAAATGAGAGCTGGTGCACGTGTTGATGTAGCTGCTTATAAAAGGGAAGAGATGGATTTTGTTTTATGGAAGCCCTCTGTGGAGGGGGAACCAGGTTGGGTATCGCCAGCAGGAATTCCTGTCTTAGGTCGTCCGGGATGGCATATCGAATGTTCTGCGATGTCGATGGCAAAGCTGTTAGCACCCTATGGTGGTGGTTTGTTCTGTGATGATCCAACAGCGAATATTTTTGATATCCATGGTGGTGGTATCGATTTGATTTTTCCTCACCATGAAAATGAGATTGCACAAAGTTGTTCAGCTTTTGGAACTGAGCGGATGGCTAATCTTTGGATGCATAATGGTTTTTTGCAAGTTGAAGGCAAAAAGATGTCTAAAAGCCTTGGAAATTTTATAACTATTCGTTCTATTTTAGAGAGTGATTTGGTTGAGATTAGTAGTATTTTAACAGAAGAAATGAAGAAAAATTGGGTTGGTTTGTCTGCACGTTTTTCGATGTTACAAACGCATTATCGTGAACCGTTAAATTGGACAGCTCAACGTTTGGCACAGTCTAGTAGCGAACTCTATCGTTGGTATCAATTGCTTCGCTGTGAAAAAGAAGGAGTAAGAAACAACGAATCGATTGATGAATCTTTGCTAAACGCACTCAGTGATGATCTTAACACTCCGAGTGCATTTACTCTTTTGCGAAAATTTTATAAAGCAAGAAATGCTACAGCTCTCGCAAATGGGATGAATTTATTTGGGCTCTTGCGGCAAGAGTGGATTGGAGATGTAGAATGCCCATTGTTTGTAAGAAAAATTTTCCTTGATAAAAAAATTATCGATCAACGCATTGCCGAAAGGTTACAGCTTATCCATAATAAAGAGTGGGAAGCTGCGGATACAATTCGTGATGAGCTTGCAGCCGAGGGGGTTTTACTCAAAGATAGCAAGGATTCACAAACTGGTGAACGTATAACCGTGTGGGAAATAAAACGCTTATAATTTCCGTATTCTAGCAGCTTTCATAACAAGGGAGAAAGTTTGATGGATTTTTTATATCATTACGGGTATGTCACATTTAAATTGGTTGTAGGTCTTATAGCCTTCCTCCTGATTTTAAGAACAACGGGACGCGGAAGCCTCAGTCAAATGACACCAGTTGATTTGGTAAGTAATTTTGTGATGGGGAGTATCATTGGAGGAGTTGTTTATAATCCGAATATTAGTAGTGTTCAATTGCTGATTGTTTTATGTATTTGGCAAGCTTTGGTGACATCTCTTAATTTTTTTGCACGCTACTCAGTTTTTTTTCGTCGTCTTATTGCAGGGCGAAATATCACATTAGTTTTAGATGGTATATTTCAAATAGATAAGATTAAGAATTTAGGTATCAGCGTAAATGATTTGATTACAATGTTGCGAATTAAAGGTTGTAGTTTACATGAAGCCGCTTTTGTTCATTTAGAAACCAGTGGTGAGTGTTCTGTCGTTAAAAAGGACGAGGGAAAGAAGTCCGTCATTTTAGTAGAAAATGGCGAAATTATCGATGATGGACTTAAAGAGATTGGTAAATCAAAGACGTGGCTTCAAGCAGAATTGAAAAAAAAGCGTGTAAAAATTGAGAATTTATTTGCAGCAGAATGGTATGAGCGTACAGACCAAAATAATAAATCTTATGGCGGATTATTTCTTGTTCCTTTTTCAAAAACAGTCTAACCTCAAGGTTAAGGCGTATAGTTTGCCGGAGGCATAGACAAAGAGATGATATGATCTGTAAACAGCAACAGGATGGTTATCGTCTGTTGAGTGAATATAAAACAGTAAGGACTTTATGGAACAGAGTGAAATGACAAAAACCGTGTCATCAGGTGCGGGGCAAATTCTACGTACGCTTTATAATTTATGGCCTTATATGTGGCCGGTAGATCGGCGCGATCTGAAAATCCGTGTACTATGGGCGATATTTTATCTTATTTTAGCCAAGCTCGTTCTCATATGTGTGCCATATTTTTTTAAATATGCTACGGATGCACTTGATGCAAGCATTAAGCTCCCTGTATGGTTTCCATCCAATTGGGCTATTCCCATCATCTTGGTTTTAGCATACAATGTTACGCGTATTATTCAGGCTGGATTAAACCAGTTACGTGATTCCATTTTTGCAACCGTTGGTCAACACGCTATTCGCCAATTAGCTTATAAGACTTTTGTACATATTCATGAATTGTCTTTGCGATTTCATCTAGAAAGGCGAACGGGCGGACTTTCTCGTGTGATTGAGCGTGGTACGAAGGGAATTGAAGCTATCGTCAGATTTTCAATTCTGAACACAGTGCCAACAGTTTTAGAATTTGTTTTGACAGCATTTGTATTTTACATAAGCTATGGATGGCATTATTTGTTCATAGTTGTAACGATGGTTGGTTTGTATATTTGGTTTACAATCAAGGCAAGTGATTGGCGCATTCGAATTCGGCAAAAAATGAATATTGCAGATACTGAGGCTAATACGCACGCTGTTGATTCTCTTTTGAACTTTGAAACTGTCAAATATTTTTGCAATGAAACTCTGGAAGCGCGTCGATTTGATTCTTCTATGGCAAATTATGAAAAAGCGGCAACAAAAATTTGGACATCATTAAGCTGGCTTAATTTTGGTCAGGCTCTTATTTTTGGTATTGGAATGACTATTCTGATGTTGATGTCAGCTTATGAAATTTTTCATAAGACCCAGACTTTAGGGGATTTCGTTTTTATTAATGCGCTTTTAATACAGCTTTCTATTCCGCTGAATTTTATTGGTTCAATTTATCGTGACGTTCGACAAGGATTAACTGATATAGAAGCCATGTTTGATCTTTTAGATGTTCAGCAGGAAATCATTGATAAATCAGATGCCAAACCATTGATAGTGCGTGATGGTAGTATCCGGTTTAGTCAGGTAAAGTTTTCCTATGATCCGACTCGTCAGATTCTCAAAGATATTGATTTTGAAATCCCTGGAGGCAAAACAGTTGCAATTGTTGGTCCATCAGGTGCTGGTAAATCGACAATTTCTCGATTACTTTTTCGTTTTTACGATGTGGATGCGGGTTCCATTACAATTGACGGGCAAGATATTCGTGATGTAACACAAAAAAGTTTGCGTGAAGCTATCGGCATGGTACCGCAGGATACGGTGTTATTTAATGATACAATTGCATATAATATCTGCTATGGGCGCCCAAGTGCTACAGAGGAAGAGATGTGTAAAGCTGCTGAAATGGCACAGATATCACAATTTATTGGGATGCTTCCAGAAGGATTTCAATCTATGGTAGGTGAGCGTGGACTCAAACTATCAGGTGGAGAAAAACAACGTGTGGCTATTGCACGGACGCTGTTAAAAGCTCCTCCACTTCTTATTCTAGATGAAGCAACTGCGGCTCTTGATACGACAACGGAACAGGAAATTCAACAAGCATTGGATATCGTAAGCCGTGGACGGACAACATTGATAATTGCGCATCGTCTTTCTACTGTTATAAATGCGGATGAAATTTTAGTTCTCAAAAATGGCCGTATTATTGAAAATGGAACTCATGCAGAGCTTTTACGTAAGAAAGGTTTATATGCTTCAATGTGGAATAAGCAGCTTGAAGCATCGCAAGCTGAAGAAAAATTACGTAAAATGCGTGAAGAAGATGAGGCAGGCGTTGTTAATCGTAAAAAATAAGCTGCGCAAAATGTAACTTATAACTTTATATGGAGCGATTGATTAAGTACAAATAAGGTAAGGAGGAACAAAGAGATTTATTACTTGTTTAAGTTATACTATGAATAGGAAATTACATGAGTATTCTACAATCGATCCATAATAGCTTTGTGCCAATTCATAAAGAGGGTTATCCTTTTATTGTAGTGTTTTTTATTATTTCGCTCATTTTGGGTTGGGTATGGAGTCCGTTGTTTTGGTGTGGTCTTGTTCTCACGGTGTGGTGTATATACTTCTTCCGCGATCCGGAGCGTGTGATCCCTTTGAATCCCAATTGGGTTATGTCTCCTGCTGATGGGCGGATCTCATTTGTTGAGCAATGTGTCCCGCCTGAAGAATTAGGATTGGGTAGTAAAGAAATGATCCGTGTTTCCGTATTTATGGATATTTTTTCGTGCCATATTAACCGTATTCCCATAAGTGGTACAGTAGAATCTATAGTTTATCACCCAGGTCAGTTTAGAAATGCCGAGCTTGATAAAGCTAGCCAGTTTAATGAGCGTAATGGGCTGGTGATTGACAGCATGCACGGTAAAATTGGTATGGTACAGATAGCTGGGATGGTTGCTCGCAGGATTGTTTGTTGGTCAAAAAAAAAGGATTCCGTCATTACTGGAGAACGGTTTGGATTGATTCGATTTGGTTCTCGCCTTGATATTTATGTACCCACTGAAATGAAATTGCGTGTTGCGGTTGGACAGACAGCAATTGCTGGAGAAACAGTGCTAGGCTCTTTTGATGATAAGAGTGCTACAACTGACTTCAGATTTGATTAGGACAAACAATGAAAAATTTTTCACTATTTTCTTCATTTAATCCTGAGGAGCAGCATGATGATGCTGCAAATCGGTGGCGTTCACCTATACCCATGCGATATATCATTCCTAATATTATCACTGTTTTGGCGATTTGTGCAGGAATGAGTAGCATTCGTTTGGCTTTTGAGCATCGCTATGAGGCTGCTATTTTAATGGTTCTTTTGGCAGCAATCCTAGATGGTGCTGATGGTCGTGTTGCTCGTTTGATGGATGGGAGTTCATCTTTTGGAGCGCAGATGGATTCTCTTGCTGATGTGGTTAATTTTGGTGTTGCACCAGCGCTTATTGTTTACTCCTTTATTTTGACTCAAGCTCATCAAGTAGGTTGGGTAGCAGCCCTTGTCTATTGTGTTGCTTGTTGTTTGCGGTTAGCGCGTTTTAATGTGATGTTAGATAACATGGATATACCAAAATGGCAGGAAAATTATTTTATTGGCGTTCCTGCACCGGCAGGGGCGTTGTTACTTTTATTGCCTATGTATCTAGGAGCTCTTGGTTTGATGCCGAGTTGGGGATGGGCGTTATTTTTTAGTCTTTATACTGTGATTATTGCTTTTCTATTGGTTAGTCGTTTACCGGTATGGAATGCAAAAACGATTGATCAAAGTTTGAGGCGTGATATTGTCGTACCGTGCATATTGGGCGTTGTTATTTATGTGGGTTTTCTTGCAACTTACACATGGCACACTTTATTGATTACAGCTGTTGGCTATATGATTTTTCTCCCCTGTAGTTTCATAGCGTATAATAAACGGGCTGCTTTGGAAGAAAAAAAGAGCAGCGCTAAAACTCCTCAAGAAACATAAAACTTTATATTTTATTTTTGAAAAAGAATAATAGAAGTAGAGAGAAGTTTAATTCAGATTGGTCATTTCATATCTATGGCTATGGATTAATGGAGGTACATCTCTTACTAAGAATACTATACCATTATCTGCAGTTCATGGACTTTCTTTAAAAAATACATTTGTTTCTCTAAAGCTCATTTTACAACGGAAACTTGTAAAGGATATAACGAAAAGTCCATTGTGTTCTGCTATCTTTATGCTTATGAGGATATAAGCCTTGCACCATCATTATAATTTTACAAGCTCCCAATGTACACAACCACTCCTTGCATTTAGACTCTCCATGAGAGGCGTATCTACCCTCTTTTTAAATGTCCTTTATCCACACATTGATTCCTCTTATGATGTACAAGAGATTCTCTCTAATGCATCATAGAAGAATTCGATATGAAAAAGTTTACTGTATTCAGAATTTTCATTCAAGTCGCAAAATAATAAATTATTTTTATAAATCAAAGCGTTGACTTAATAAGGTATATGGTAATCCATAAACCGATTTTTACGGACATTAAATAGTCTTCCTGTCTCTTTTAAATTAGGCGATGATAAGTGAACTATTTTTGTTGCAACTTCTTGTGGTGAAGGGAGAGTCTGAGAATCCTCACTGGGCATGGCTTGTGCACGCATGGCAGTACGTGTTGCACCGGGGTCAACACAATTAATTTTGATAAGGGTTTGCTTTAACTCTTCCGCCCAACAACGAGCAATAATTTCTAAAGCAGCTTTAGAGGCTGCATAAGGTCCCCAGAAAGCGCGTGCAATATGAGCGACACTTGAAGATAGCAGAATCACTCGTCCAGCATCAGATTTACGCAATAAAGGTTCCATGGCTTTCATTAAGCGCCATTGGCTTATAAGATTTATTTGAAAAACATCTTCAAATACCGTGTTCTCGATATGAGCTATTGGTGAGAGCGTTCCAAGAATTCCTGCATTTGCAACCATAATATCAAGTTTTTTCCAGCGATTAGCAATTGAAACACTAAGATTATCAATGTGTTCCATATGATGTAAGTCGAGTGGGACGAGCGTTGCACAAGCACCTTTTCCTCGGATTTGATTATCAAGTTCAGTGAGTCCATTCACTGTTCGTGCAAGTGCTATGATGTGAGCACCGCGTGCTGCAAGCTCCAATGCTAAATGGTAGCCAATACCTTTTGAAGCACCAGTAACAAGTGCAACACGACCAAAGAGACTAAAATCAAGTTTTGTCATCATTAATCTCTTGTTTTAAGGACAGATGATTGATGAATTTTGGGGATGCTTTCTTGATCAACCAGATGTGTAGGGTACTGCCCAGTGAAATAATGGTCAGTAAATTGTGGATCGGCGTTATTCCGTTTTTCTCCTGCTACAGCAAGATACAGACCATCCGTTGAAAGAAATTCTAATGAATCAGCGCCGACAAAATTGCACATGGATTTTAAATCTGGGTATTGATTAGCCAATAGGCTTTCAACTTTAGGTGTATCAATGCCATAAAAATCGGGATAGAAAATCATAGGGCTAGAAATGCGCATATGAACTTCTTTTGCTCCTGCATCACGGAGCATTCGCACAATTTTGAGGGATGTTGTTCCACGGACAATGGAGTCATCAACGAGAATAACACGTTTTCCTTTGATGACAGAACGATTTGCAGAATGCTTTAATTTGACCCCAAAAGCACGAATTTGTTGTGTTGGTTCAATAAAAGTGCGGCCAACATAGTGATTGCGAATGATACCAAGTTCAAAGGGAATTCCAATTTCTTGTGCATAGCCAATTGCAGCAGGTGTTCCGCCATCAGGAACGGGAACTACGACATCACCTTCACAAGGAGCTTCTTGGGCCAAACAAATTCCCATGTTTTTACGGACCGTGTAAACACTCCGTCCTCCAACGATTGAATCAGGACGTGCAAAATAGACATATTCAAAAAGGCAAAGTTTTTCTGGTTTCTTATTTTCTGATTTTATAATTTTTTTAGTAATTTCGCCATTTTTTTCTATTTCACATATGATAATTTCTCCATTTTTAACATCGCGGACATATTTTGCTCCAATAATATCAAGTGCACAGGTTTCAGAACAAAAAATTGGTTTACCATCAAGATCACCCATTACGAGAGGGCGAATTCCTGTTGGATCGCGCGCTGCAATGAGCTTAGTGCGCGTGAGCGCTAACATGGCATATCCACCCTCCACTTGCCGAATAGCATCAACAAAACGATCAGATGATGATTCATAACGTGAACGTGCAATGAGATGAAGAAAAACTTCTGAATCTGATGTTGATTGACAGATGGCACCCGAAGCAATGAGTTGGCGGCGTAATGTAAGACCATTGGTAAGATTGCCATTATGGGCAATAGCAATACCTCCAACTTTTAATTCAGCAAAAAGAGGTTGAACGTTGCGTAATGCTATTTCTCCAGTTGTTGAATAACGGGTATGTCCGATAGCACGATTCCCCGGTAAACGGGAAAGTGTTGCAGGGTTTGTATAGTGATCACCAACAAGACCTAGATGTTTTTCTTGATGAAACATTTTGTTGTAGTAAGAAACAATACCAGCTGCTTCCTGCCCACGATGCTGCAGTGCATGAAGCCCGAGAGCTGTTAATGTTGCCGCATCTTCATGGCCAAGAATACCAAAAACTCCACATTCTTCGTGTAGAGTATCGTCATCCAATGAAAAATCCTGACAGGAAATGTCGCTCTTTGTCATCATATTCTTTCAGTTGTAATATACAAGATAGTTATATCATATTTCCCATATTATTTAAAACTTTTTGTCTATAATGAACTACTCCCCATTTTGCCAAATCACCCCTTAATGAGAGTGTTTATTTGTGCATATTCGTATCGTCTCTTTTAAAAAAATTTTCTGCCTTTTCGAGAACAATGTCGAGATCTTTGGGAAGCATTTCCCAAACTTTTTGTCCTAATGAATCTAAGATAGGTTTTGTTGTTGCACTTTTTAACCAATGAGTTTGATTCTCAGGTTTAATAAGCGCATTAATAAGTAACATGCCGATGACCATGATAAATAAACCGCGGAGTGCTCCAAAAACAAAACCGATAGTACGGTCTAGGATGCCAATTCGACTATCAATAATAAAATCAGAGATCTTCATTGTGATGATTGAAGTAATAATGAGAATAATAATAAAAATTGTGACCAGTGTTGTGATCAACGCAATCATTTTATTAGAGAGATATTGCTCAAAGAAGGGCAAGACAGGCTTGAATAAAAACAGTGTAGCAACAGCTGCGATTGCCCAAGAAACCAAAGAGAGCACTTCGCGCGAAAACCCTCGGAGCATAGCGAGAAACGCGGACAACAGGATGACAGCTACGACAATTCCATCAAGGACTGTTATGACCATTTGTTTGTTCCTTATACATAAAGTTGTGTTCTTTTAAGTTATATATAAATGCATTTCTTGTTATGCTGTTTTCTATTCTTATAGCAAAGATCTTTTGTATTTTGTAAAATTTTTTCTATATTATCATGTGTGTGGTGTAGATTATTTTTTACCTGAGCTAATAGCGGCAACAAGCTCAGGGAGGTTGGAGATTGTTTTTCGTTGAAAATTTAGTGATTTCGCTATTTTAGTCGTTGTAGTAGGATGAACAGCCCCCTGAAAGCCAAGTTTTTTTGCTTCATTGATGCGCTGTGTTGAGTGAGCAACAGCGCGGATAGCTCCTGAAAGGCTGATTTCACCAAAATAGACATAATCTGTTGGGAGAGGAATATTTGCGAGAGAGGATACCAAGGCTGCTGCAACGGCTAAATCAGCTGCTGGCTCTGATATGCGATATCCACCTGCAACGTTAAGATAAACATCATGTTGTCCAAAGGGAACACTGCAATGGGCTTCTAGAACAGCAAGAATCATTGAAAGGCGATTCCCATCCCATCCCACCACAGCACGTCGTGGTGTTCCGAGTGAAGAGGGAGCAACAAGTGCTTGAATTTCTACTAGTATTGGGCGTGTTCCTTCCATTCCTGCAAAAACAGCAGCGCCTGGTGCTTTTTCATTTCGTTCACCCAAAAACAATTCAGATGGATTGGTTACCTCACGTAATCCTTTATCGGACATTTCAAAAACACCAATTTCATCTGTTGGTCCGAAACGATTTTTTACAGTTCTAAGGATTCGATAATGATGTCCACCTTCACCCTCAAAATAGAGAACACCATCGACCATATGCTCGACAACACGAGGACCAGCAATTTGTCCATCTTTGGTAACGTGTCCGACAAGAACAACAGCTGCTCCTGTTTTTTTAGCAAAGCGGATCATTGCTTGAGCGCCAATGCGTACTTGTGTGACGGTACCTGGTGCTGAATCAGCTGCATCTGACCATAGAGTCTGAATGGAATCTATAATAACCATATCAAGTTTTTTATGTTCGCTTAAAGTTGCAAGGATATCTTCAACATTCGTTTCAGCCGCGAGTTTAACTTCTGTATTGGCTGCTCCAAGCCTTTGTGCACGAAGGCAGATTTGCGCGATAGCTTCTTCACCTGAAACATAGATGACGTGATGTCCTTTTCGCGATAAGGCGGCTGCTGTTTGTGTCAGTAATGTTGACTTTCCAATACCTGGGTCGCCACCAACAAGTAATGCAGATCCACGCACAAAGCCTCCTCCGGTGACACGATCAAGTTCAGCAATGCCAGAATGGATACGGGGAGCATCTTCAAGATCTACAGAAAGAGACGTAAGGGCAACTATGCGTCCCTTACGGACATTTTGCATAGGACCAGTGCCTATGCCAGTATTCGTATTTTCTTCAATAAGGGAATTCCATTCGCCACAAGAATTACATTTTCCAGCCCAACGTGAATAAATGGTTCCACAATTTTGGCAGATAAATTGAATACGGTTGCGTGCCATAGTGACTTACCCAATTTGTTCTGGAAGATAATTACTTTCTGCCAAATCGCTGAAACGCGTGAAATCAGACTGAAAAGCAAGATGCACAGTTCCTGTTGGTCCATGGCGTTGTTTTGCTACAATAACATCAGCTTTTCCAAAAGCTTTGTCCATTGCGTCTTGCCATTTCACATATTCAGGGCTACCTATCTTAGGTTCTTCATTTTTGAGGTAATATTCTTCACGGTAGACAAAAAGAACGATGTCGGCATCTTGCTCAATTGAACCAGATTCTCGC
Organism: Bartonella refiksaydamii; assembly: GCF_902652675.1. Classification (NCBI taxonomy): domain Bacteria; kingdom Pseudomonadati; phylum Pseudomonadota; class Alphaproteobacteria; order Hyphomicrobiales; family Bartonellaceae; genus Bartonella; species Bartonella refiksaydamii. Next base: position 23,480 of record NZ_LR736289.1, on the reverse strand, counting down.
AAATCTGAGAGTTGTGGTCGTTTATCTGTTCGATTTTCAACTTGGCGCGAAAGCTGTGAAAGCGCAATAATAGGAATATTTAGTTCTTTAGCTAATGCTTTTAACCCTGTAGTAATTTCTGTAATCTCTTGAACACGATTTTCTGATGAACGCTTTGAATGGCTTGTCATTAACTGGATATAGTCAATAATTAAGACATCCAAACCATGTTGCCGCTTGAGACGACGTGCACGAGCAGCTAATTGTGTAATTGATATACCACCTGTTTGGTCTATATAGAGCTGTGCTTTTTGTAAGCTATTCATTGCACGGATTATTTTTGAAAATTGTTCTTCTGAAATATTACCACGCCTGATATCAGAGGAAGAGACTTCTGTTTGTTCTGAAATAATACGGGTTGCAAGCTGTTCTGTTGACATTTCCAGCGAAAAAAATCCCACAATTCCTCCCTCATTTTCTTGTATTTTAGCATCACGATTGCAAGCATTAGCAATATTAAAGGCAATATTAGTAGCAAGTGAAGTTTTTCCCATACCAGGGCGTCCAGCAAGAATAATTAAGTCAGATGGTTGTAGCCCTCCCATTTTTTCATCAAGCATCTTAATATGGGTGGCTATCCCTGATAACCGTGAAGAACGCTTTTGGGCAGCACTTGCCATGTCAACGGCTTTTTTGATCGCCTCATTGAAATTTTCAAATCCTCCCCCATACTTCCCCTTTTCTGCTAATTCAAACAAATTCTGTTCAATAGTTTCAATTTGTTGGGATGGCGTAAGCTCGATAGGAGCATTAAAGGCTGTATTGACAACTTGAGTTCCAAGATTAATCAAAGAGCGTCGGATAAAAAGATCATAGATGACCCGTCCGTAGTCTTCAGAATTAATGATTGTCACCGCTTCTGTAGCTAAACGCACAACGTAATTGTACACGGTGATATCTCCAACCTTTTCTTCAGCTGGAATGAAGGACTTAATAGTACGAGGTTCTGCGAGCCTCCCGTTTTTGATAATATAAGACAAAACGTCGTAGATTTTTTGATGTAAAGGTTCAAAAAAATGTTCTGGTTTTAAGAAATCTGAAACGCGATCAAGTGCGTCATTGTTAATGAGGATTGCTCCAAGCAACGCTTGTTCAGCCTCAATATTATGCGGGAGTTGTTGGAATGAAGGAGGATCTTCCTTTTGTGAAGAGCTGAAATTGACAGCGCTTTTTTTTTCCATAACGTTTTTTCCACTAAGATTTTGCGTTTGGCTATCTAAATAATAAATCGAGTGTTGTACATTAAAGAATAGGATTACACATCTTCGTTTTAAATTAAAATCACACGTTCATTTTTTTTAAAATTCTGAGCTTCAATCACTTACTAACAATATATGTAGCACTTGTATGTAAATATTCCTTTATCTTTTGTAACTTAAAAATTTTAGAGAGTGTTGAGTAAATTTTCAAAATTACGTTTTCAGCGTTCTCAAAGTGTGAGACTGTATTTCTAATATTTTAACATTTCATGGACTTATCACAATTGAAGCATGGAAGATTACTTTTCTTTTTGGTTGGAATTATTTTAGATAATGTAAGGATGTAAAAAATTATCATCCATACTAAGCTTATTTTCTTAATGCCGAATCTTAAGTTTTTTACTTCTTTTTTGGACAAATAACGTATGAAAGAGTTTTCCAGTGCCTCATTGATAGCTTTTTGTTTTTTACGCTATTATATAATATACTAAGGACTGCCTCTCCCATACAAATTTATTGTTTAGGATGAATTATAAAACCCTTAGCTTTTAAAGCTAAGGGTTTTATAACATGCTAATATGTTAAACAGTAGAAAAATAAAAATACAATAAAGACAGGGGGAAGAGAAATTAAACTTCTTCTTTCACATTATTTACATCGTTGTCATTCATTTCTTCTGTCAACGGCTCTTCCTGATTGCCTGTTAAGGGTTCCTCCGGAATATCATACATTTTTTCAGCAGAAATTAGAGTTTCACCTTCTGCCTGGCGTTGTGCTTCATTGACTGAACGTGCAACGTTAATGATTACAGAAACTTGAACTTCAGGGTGTAGGGTAAGAGTAATAGTATGAAGACCGATAGTTTTTATTGGATGGTTAAGTTCAACCTGATTCCTTCCAATAGAAAACCCTTCAACAGTTATAATTTCAGAAATATCACGTGTTGAGACAGAACCGTAAAGTTGCCCTGTTTCACCAGCTGAACGAATGGCAATAAATGATTTATTATCAAGTTTTTCAGCAATTTTTTGTGCTTCACTTTTGCGTTCAAGGTTACGTGCTTCAAGTTGAGAGCGTTGTATTTCAAAATGTTTTTTATTAGCTTCATTCGCGCGTAAAGCTTTACCTTGAGGCAAGAGGAAGTTACGTGCATAACCATCCTTAACTGAGACAATATCACCCATTTGACCAAGACGAGGAATACGCTCGAGTAGAATAATATCCATAGTTTTTCCTTTCGAATAAATAAATTTAGTGAAGTTTTTTTCGTAATTGAAAGTTGTATTGAATAGCAGCCCAAATGCCCATTAAAAGCATCATGAAAGAAATGGGTGGAGCAAAAACAACAGTTAAAATGGCAATATAAACAAGAGAGAGGATAATAATCCTGCCGTTGATTCCTTTTGTAATATCATGGAGATATGCTAAACCACTGATTGATATGATGACAGTATATGCAGTGCTAAAGACACGGGTACTTAGATTAACAGTCGCACTAAATTCAGCCATTGATGCTGTGCAAACAATAATGAAAATAAAAATCCCAGAGATTGGAAGGCGGAGAGTCTGGCTCCAATCATCACGAGGTCTTTTTAACCACTTCATATGTTGTGCTGTTATCATCGAAAAATAAAGATTACCAATGAGAAAAATTAAACTATAAATTGTTAAAGCAATAGCTGTCAAAGTTGCTGCATGCGTCATTAGAAACTCATTAAAAGTGAGTATATCGGCTTCTTTTAGAGACTGGGACTTTTGCATAGCTTGTGCTATGTTTGCAGTAATTTTTTTTGTAATGAGGGGTATGGATGGACGGCTTTGGACATAAAGCCCAATGAAGGTTGCTATAAGAGCGATAAAGTTAGTTAAATGGAGAATAACCGATGATAATGGATACCATATCAGCGCATTTTCCTTTTGCGCTGGTTGTGCAAGCCCAAGGAGCCAAGAAGCATAAACAGCAGGAAGGAAAAATAATAGCATAAAGCTAAGAGCAACGTAGACATTAGTAGTTATGACCAGAACAGCGGTGGCGCTTATTAAGGCAACAAGACTAGCTAATGTCCCTTGACCGAACGCAACAATGAAAATTGGGAATGAAAGAAAACACCCAAGAAGAAGAGAAAAATAGGGAGCGATATTCGCGACGCTGATGATTGCCATTCCTATCACAACAGCAAACAGTCCCGCCAAAATACCGGACGTTATTTTATAAACACGAAAGTCTTTCATTGATTGCTGTCCTGCCTTCTGCAGTTAGGGGCACCACGACGCCCCAACTTTTGGATTTTACATATCTTCGTATAGCCCGTAATCAGCTATGTTTTTTGAACCACACAAGAAAAGCAGCTAGAGATTCCACGGCTGCATAGTGTCTAATAGCTTACCTTATAACGTAGGGAAGCAAGCCTAGAAAACGAGCACGTTTAATGGCATTAGCCAATTCACGCTGTTTTTTCTGGCTGACAGCCGTAATCCGTGAAGGAACAATTTTTCCACGTTCTGAAATATAACGCTGTAATAATTTAACATCTTTATAATCAATTTTGGGAGCATTAGCATTTGAAAACGGACATGTTTTGCGACGACGATGAAAGGGGCGACGTGTTGCACTTTGATTAGTATCATTCATCATTCTACTCCTTCTATGACATCTTCACGTTGACGGCGCGAGAAGCGAGGGCGTTGTTCATCTTGACCAATGTGGTCATTACGATCAAAGCGTGAGAACATAGCAGACTTCTCTTGTTCGTGCTTTTCTACGCGAATGGTCAGGTAACGCAAAATATCTTCATTAATGCGCATTTGACGTTCAACTTCAGCAATCGCTGCGGCTGGTGCATCGATATTAACCAGTATATAATAAGCTTTACGGTTTTTGCGAATACGATATGCAAGGGAGCGAAGTCCCCAATTTTCTACACGCCCAACTTTTCCACCGTGCGCTTCGATGACACCTTTGTAGACATTCAAAAGTTCATCAATTTGCTGCGGTGCAATATCTTGTCGAGCAAGGAACATATGTTCATAAAGAGCCATTGTTTTGCCTTTCTTCAATTAAACTTTATCGGTTTTAGCGCAAAGCCTCTGCGACTTGTCTTTTCTGGAAATCCAAAGAAGAAAGGACGCGTTTACAATTTGAGACATCCGAGAGCGGAGACACAGGAGGTCGGAAACATTGCATCTCCTACTGGTTATTTCCCAGCCCTCCGTTCAACCTCCAGCTAAAGTGCCGATAACGAACGTTTGACATTTACAGCTTATCTTTAAAAATAGCAAGTTTATGCGTATAAAAAATTAATTTATCAAATCTCGATATATTTTTGTACGTTTCATACTATTTGCAATAGATACAAAGCTGTAAAGCTACAAACATGAAGGAGAGAAGAATGAATTTTTTAAACCGAATTGATGTTGCACTTTTTCAAATGCTCGCCGGCAATCATCAATCATGGTCGGTTTTAGTTGCATTTAGTATTTTTTGTGCAAAATTTTTGATTTATGTTATCCCTCTACATCTTTGTGTGTTGTGGTTTTTCGGTGGAACTATAGAACCGCGGCGCATAGCATTAAGCATCTGCGTAAGCATTTGTGTGTCTCTTTTTATAGGTTATCTTATTTCTCTTATTTATTTTCATCCACGCCCATTTGTTGCGGGTTTGACTACACCCCTGATTAAGCACCGTGCAACAGCTTCTTTTCCTAGCAATCACGCCATAACTATTGCATCTTATATAGCGAATCTTTATTTTTATCGATACAAAATTGCTTCTAAGTTTGCAGCGGTGTTTTTATGTTTGGTCTGTTGGGGGCGTATCTTTGTTGGTGTACATTATCCTTTTGATATTTTAGCTGGTATAATTTTAGGAAGTTTCATAAGTTGGGGTGTTATTCAGTTTATAGTACCGTATTTCCCTAAGTTTTTATATCAAATACCGCCATTAAAATATAACTTTAAGAGAGATATTTATTCAAAATAAGGCACTTTGTCTTGATTTGTGCTTATGAATAAGATCAAAAGAGGATAATTTAATTGCACAATTTAGGAGTCGTTTGATGGTGGCAGCTTTTACTTTTCCAGGGCAGGGGAGTCAGCGTGTTGGTATAGGCAAAGTACTTACAGAGCAATTTGTTGCAGCGCGGATGGTTTTTGAAGAAGTCGATGATGCCCTAGGAGAGAAATTATCAGATATCATTTTTGAAGGGCCAGAAGATATTTTGACGTTAACAGCAAATGCACAACCAGCATTAATGGCTGTATCCATGGCTGTTATTCGTGTGATGGAACAATTGGGGCTTAATATAAAAGAAAAGATAAAATTTGTTGCGGGTCATTCTTTAGGAGAATATTCGGCTCTTTGCGCTGCTGGTATGTTTAGTCTTACTGATACGGCAAGACTCTTGCGTATTCGTGGAAATGCTATGCAAGCTGCTGTTGCTGTTGGTGAAGGCTCTATGGCAGCACTTATTGGTTTGGATGAGCAAGATGTGGAAGAAATTTGCAAAACTGTTTCTGAAGAAGGACGATGCCAAATCGCTAATGATAATGGTGGTGGGCAAATTGTTATTTCAGGTGAAGCAAAAGCAGTTAAGATAGCGGTAGAGATTGCATCCCAAAAAGGTGCTAAGCGCGCACTTCTTCTTCCAGTTTCTGCACCTTTCCATTCGACTTTAATGCAGCCTGCTGCGGATGCCATGAAGAATGCACTTTTGACTGTTAGTAGAACGATTCCTGTTGTTCCTCTTGTTGCTAATGTTTCTGTTGCGCCAGAAAGCGATCCAGAGCGCATTGTTATGCTTCTTGTTCAACAAGTCACAGGGAGAGTGCGGTGGCGTGAAACAATACAGTGGATTGGTGCTAATGGGGTTGATACGCTTTTTGAAGTTGGTTCTGGAAAAGTATTAACAGGTTTAGCGCGTCGTATTAACAAAGACATAAAGGGATTAACAATTGGGACAGCTGAAGAAATAGAAGCGGCACTACAGGTGCTTGGTGTTTAATCGTAAGGAGTCTAAAAAATGTTTAAATTAACAGGTCGTAAAGCCCTTGTGACGGGAGCATCTGGAGGAATTGGTGAGGCAATTGCGCGGTGTTTCCATGCGCAAGGAGCAATTGTTGGGCTCCATGGAACACGCGAAGACAAGCTTAAAAAAGTGGCCACAGATCTGGGACAAGATGTTTTTGTATTTCCAGCTAATCTTTCTGAGCGTAAATCTATTAAGCAGTTAGCTGAAGCAGCAGAAAAGGAGATGGGTGGTGTTGATATTTTAGTTAACAATGCTGGAATCACCCGTGATGGTCTTTTTGTACGTATGCCAGATCAAGACTGGGATGATGTCTTAGCGGTTAATCTAACAGCTGCTTCTACTTTAACACGTGAATTGATACATTCTATGATGCGACGTCGCTATGGGAGGGTTATTAACATAACATCTATTGTTGGAATTGTTGGAAACCCTGGGCAAACCAACTATTGTGCTGCAAAAGCTGGTTTAATAGGCTTTTCTAAAGCATTGGCGCAAGAAATTGCCTCACGAAATATTACTGTTAATTGTATTGCTCCGGGATTTATTAAGTCTGCAATGACCGACAAACTTAACGAAAAACAAAAAGAGACCATTATGGCTGCGATTCCAATGAAGCGTATGGGGACGGGACAAGAAATAGCTTTCGCTGCTGTTTATTTAGCGAGTGATGAGGCAGCATATATGACAGGACAAACACTACACATCAATGGTGGGATGGCAATGATCTAAGTATTTGCTTTATTCCACATTGATTTATAAGTTTTATTATTTTAGATAGTAATGAAATGAAAAGACACATATATTTCTTTAACATGGTGAGTTAATCAATTTATGTCAGGGTGTCAGATTGGTTTATTTTGTAGGGGATATCCACAGGATGTTTTAAATCGCTGCTAAAATCTTTAGAATAATGCATCTATTGCTTGATTAGATGACCAGATATAGCTAACCAAATTATAGGAAATAATATAAATTTGAGGATTTCAACATGAGTGATACAGTAGAGCGCGTTAAGAAAATTATCGTGGAGCATCTTGGTGTTAATGCAGATAAGGTCGTAGAAAATGCAAGCTTTATCGATGATCTAGGAGCAGATAGCCTTGATACGGTTGAGCTCGTTATGGCTTTTGAAGAAGAGTTTGGTGTAGAAATCCCAGATGAAGCCGCTGAAACGATTTTCACAGTTGGTGATGCAGTAAAGTTTATCGATAAAGCTTCTGCGTGATAACTGAAAGGCAAAAGTGTAAAATACTTTTGCCTATATTCTTTGGGGCTGTTTTGAGAAGTGAGCTTTGAGGGAGCAATCTCAATTCAAGGTTAGAAGTTATGAGACGTGTTGTTATTACTGGTTTAGGATTGGTGTCTCCATTAGCTGGTGATGTCGAGTATAGTTGGAGACGACTTCTTGAAGGGAAAAGTGGAGTTCGACGTATTACTGAATTTGATGTGTCCGATTTGCCATGCCAGATTGCTGCTCGCATCCCCTTGGGAGATGGAACAGGTGGTACATATAATGCAGATTTGCATATGGACCCCAAGGAGCAGCGTAAAGTGGATGCATTTATTGTTTATGCAATGGCTGCTGCTGAGCAAGCACTTTCAGATGCTGGGTGGTTTCCTCAAAATGATGAAGATCAGATTTGCACAGGCGTATTAATTGGTTCGGGGATTGGTGGCATTGAAGGCATTGTTGAGGCTGGTTATACGCTTCGTGATAAAGGTCCACGGCGTGTTTCTCCCTTCTTTATTCCAGGACGTTTGATTAATCTTGCTTCTGGTTATGTGTCTATAAAATATGGTTTGCGCGGTCCTAATCATTCGGTTGTAACAGCTTGTTCGACAGGAGCGCATGCAATTGGTGATGCAGCGCGTTTAATTGTGTTGGGTGATGCAGATGTAATGGTGGCGGGTGGAACTGAATCGCCGATAAATCGAATATCTCTTGCTGGTTTTGCTGCTTGTAGAGCTCTTTCTACTTGTCGTAATGATGAACCTGAACGAGCCTCACGTCCTTATGATGCTGATCGTGATGGCTTTGTAATGGGAGAGGGAGCTGCAATTGTTGTTTTAGAAGAGCTTGAACATGCAAAAAAGCGAGACGCTCGTATTTATGCTGAGATTATTGGCTATGGTTTATCTGGTGACGCTTACCACATTACAGCTCCTTCAGAGAGTGGTGAAGGTGCACAGCGCAGTATGATGGCGGCTCTTAAGCGTGCACAAGTGAATGTAAGTGAACTTGATTACATTAATGCTCACGGAACGTCAACAATGGCTGATGTCATCGAGCTATCTGCTGTTGAACGTGTTTTAGGACATTATGCACCACATGTGTCCATGTCGTCAACGAAGTCATCTGTGGGTCATTTACTTGGTGCAGCCGGTGCTGCTGAGGCTATTTTTTGTATTTTAGCCATACGAGATAATATAGCTCCAGCAACACTTAATCTTGACAATCCATCTATTGAAACAAAAATTGATCTTGTTCCACATAAACCGCGAGAACGAAAGATTGATATAATTCTTTCCAATTCTTTTGGATTTGGTGGGACAAATGCATCTTTGGTGATGCGACGTTTTAAGGGATAGTAAAGAGTTTTATTTGTTTCTTTTGCTTCTGAGTTTTATTCTTTAGTTATAGGGGTTGAGTGAGAAATTATAATATACTACCTAGAAGTTATAGAGGTTGGTAGTCGTGTCCGATGTGAAAAATAAAAGAGCACTAAAGGACAGAGGTGATTTCTCTTTAAATAATTTAGCAGATAATAATGGTATGTTAGCACATAAAAAACGAAAGAAGTCATCTATCGTACGTAATCCGCTGGTAGTTCTTGGTCATTTTTTTCTGATGATGGTTGTGGTTGTTATTTTAGCCATAAGTGTTCCTCTTTATATTGGAAAAAGTATTTTTGAAGGAAAGGGGATGGCAGAGGGAGAGAAAGTCGTTTTTATCTATCCTGGAACGGGAATTCGTGAAATTGCTTCACTGCTTGAAAAACGCGGTCTTATTCGATCATCGGATATTTTTGTTTATGGGGTTGGTTACCATCAAAAGACAACACATCTTAAGGCTGGTGAATATTTAATTCCAGCTCGTGCTTCGATGCGGGATATTATGGATATCCTTGTGAAAGGAAAATCTGTTGAATATACGTTTACAGTGCCGGAAGGTTTAACGGTTCAACAAGTTTTTGATCGGTTAGCTGCTAATGAAATTTTAATTGGAGATCTTCCAAAAGTTTTGCCACCAGAAGGCAGTTTGATGACGGATACTGTTCGTTTTATTCGGGGAACAACGCGTGAAGAAATTATAAATAGACTGCGCGAAGGACAGACAAAATTAATTCATGCTATATGGGCTACGCGTTCACCTGATTTACCAATCAAAACCATTGATGAATTTGTTATATTGGCATCTATTGTGGAGAAAGAAACAGGAATTGCAGCAGAGAGACCAAAGGTTGCTGCTGTATTTTATAACCGTCTTGCAAAACATATGCGTCTTCAATCTGATCCAACGGTAATTTATGGTCTCTTTGGTGGAAAAGGAATGCCATCCGGTCGTGCAATTTACCGTTCAGATCTTGAAAAGGAAACACCATATAATACGTATAAAATTAATGGTTTGCCACCGACAGCTATTGCGAATCCAGGCCGCGATTCTTTAAAAGCGGTAGCGCATCCGCCGAGCAGTGATGTGCTCTATTTTGTAGCGGATGGTTCAGGAGGGCATGTTTTTTCTAGAACTTTGGAGGAACATAATATGAATGTTCGCAAATGGCGAGCATTAAGAGCAACACATTAATTGAGGACTATAAAAAACGTATTATTGAAGTTTTGAAGAAAAGTTAAAAAAAGTAAAACAATATGATGACATTCTTTGAGGATGAATTGGCTGCTAAAAAAAGAGATAAACGTCGCGGTTTTTTATTTATTCTCTCTTCACCTTCAGGAGCTGGTAAATCAACCCTTTCTCGCTTACTTTTGAAAGATGGACAATTAGAACTCTCCATAAGCATGACAACACGGAAAAGACGTCCTAGTGAAGTGAATGGTCTTCATTATCATTTTATTTCAAAGAAAGAGTTTGAACGTAAGCGTGATGGTGAAGAGTTTATTGAATGGGCAGAAGTTCATGGGAATTATTACGGCACTTTACGTGAAAGCGTTGAAAATGCGTTGAGTGCTGGACAAGACATGTTATTTGATATTGATTATCAAGGCGCAGAGCAGCTTCAAAAAAAGATGCTAGGAGATACCGTATCTGTTTTTATTCTTCCACCATCAATGAAAGAGCTCATTTCACGTTTATATCGTCGAGCAGAAGATAGCCAAGACATCATTAATCTGCGATTGGAGAATGCACGGACGGAAATGCAGCATTGGCGTTCTTATGATTATGTTGTTATTAATAAGGACTTAAATCAGTCTTTGTCGCTTATTAAATCGATTTATTTAGCTGAAACAGCAAAACGTGAGCGATGCTCATTTCTTGAACCTTTTATTGATGAGCTTATTGCTGAAGAGATTGATTGATATTCTTATTGTTTTGAAAAGGAATAATGAGAAAAACGCTTGCTTTTTAAATCACCAAATTAGCTAAAGCCACAAATTCGGCAATTGAAAGAGTTTCAGCACGGCGTGTTCCATCGATTCCAGCTTTTTTAAAAAGCATTTCATCTCCAAGTATTTTGAGATTTTGACGAAGCATTTTTCGTCTTTGACCAAAAGCGTTTTTTGTGACAAAGCTTAATTTTTGCGCGGAGCAGGTAAGAGGTTGTGTTCGCGGAATGATGTGAACAACGGAAGAAGTTATTTTGGGTGCTGGTATGAAGGCTTGAGGTGGCACATCAAAAGCAATTTTAGCAGTGGTACGCCATCCAGTTAAGACGCTAAGACGTCCATAATGGGTTGATTGAGGTTTTGCAATAATACGTTGGGCAACTTCACGTTGAAACATCAATGTCATTGATTCATAGAAAGGAGGCCATGGTTCATATAATAGCCAATTTAATAACAGTTGTGTTCCAATGTTATAGGGTAGGTTTGCAATAATGCGTGGTTTTTCTGGATATGTTGCAAAGAGTTTTGAGAAATCTTGCTTCAGTGCGTCGTTACAAATAAGTTTTAGTTTTTGTGGATAGTGCTGTTCTATCTCTAAAAGAGCTGGTATACAGCGTTCATCACGCTCTATCGCTGTTACAATGGCACCTTTTGCAAGTAAGGCACGTGTCAGACCTCCAGGACCTGGACCAACTTCAATAACAGGTTTTCCTTCTATATTTCCTGCTTGATGAGCAATTTTAGATGTTAAATTAAGATCAAAAAGAAAATTTTGTCCCAAAGATTTATGAGCTTGTAATCGATATTTACTAATTACTTCACGCAGAGGAGGAAGATTATCTATTGGCATGGTATCAAACTATTTTTTGCAAGTTGGTTTGCAAGTTTAAGAGCAGAAATAAAGCTTTCAGGAGAGGCTATTCCTTTATCAGCAATATCAAAAGCAGTTCCATGATCTGGTGAAGTACGAATAAAAGGGAGTCCTAAAGTGATGTTGACAGTGCTGTCAAAGTCTAATGTTTTAACAGGAATAAGGGCTTGGTCGTGATACATGCAAAGGGCAACATCATATGATTGTCTCGCTCTTTCATGGAACATTGTATCGGCAGGCAGTGGACCTACAATATTGAGTCCTTTATTTTTAAGGTATTCAACCGCAGGAATGATAATTTCAATATCTTCTTTACCCATTGTACCTTCTTCTCCAGCATGAGGATTAAGGCCAGCAATAGCGAGACGAGGCGAAGTTATTTTAAATCGCGTTCTTAAGTCGTTTTCAGTAATTAATGCCGTTTGAATAATTAAATCGCGGGTGAGATGTGAGGGGACTTCAGTGAATGGAATATGAACAGTAATGGGAACTGTTTTTAATCGAGGTCCAGATAACATCATAACCGGATGATAGCATTTGTTAAAGATTGTATAGGCCAAATCAGCTAAAAATTCTGTATGACCTGGAAATTTAAACCCAGCGTCGTAAAGTTTTTTTTTTGCAATAGGGCAAGTGATGAGTGCGCATGCATGCCCATCTCGAATCAACTGAACGCTGCGTTTAATCGCTTCAATTATTCCAGCAGCATTATCCGGTGAAGGTGAGCCTAGTTTATCGCTTTGTCGGTTTTTTAATGGTATTATAGGAAGAGCGGCTTGAAAGTTTTTTACAGGATTATTTATTAAAACAGATTCCACCTCAACATCTATATGTAAAAAACGAGCGCGCGAACGAATAACGTTTGGATCAGCAAGAAGCACAAAGGGTGGGACTTGACGTGTAACACGCAAACTCCACGCTTTTAGTACTATTTCAGGACCAATTCCGGCAGGATCACCACCACTAACAACAAGTGCAGCCATTATGAGTTTTGAATACGCGCTACCCGCCGTAATTCTTCCAAATATTTTTCGCTTAATTTTTCAAGTTCTTGTGAGCTTTTTTGCTTGTTATCTTGAATAGAAAATATGAGTCGTGCAACATAATCATCAGAAACTCTTTTTATTTTGCAGACAGCAAGCGCTTCAATTCCATCAGATGTTTCTTGCAATTGGGTCATTTTTCCTACAGGCGTTGCAAGAATAGCTTGCTCCCACGCACTAGGAAGCTGGGGTTCGAGAAACTTTCCCAAGTTGCGGACAGTAACATCTAAAATACCACTTGCCTGTTTTCTGGTGTTAGCACATCCTCGGAAATGTGCACGAAAATTGTTTGCTTCTCTCTGACGTCTTTCAAAGATTTCTGAACGACGATGCGCAGGAATAACAAAAACAATTCGTTGTAGTGTATATTCATTGGTTGAAGGTTTCACACCACCATTTTTTAATATTCTGCGTACAGCTTCTTGTTCGGTGATTATAGTCGCTTCAGATTGATAGCGCGCATTAACAAGACGTCCCCATCCTATTTGACCACGAATATAATCTTTAAAGTGTTGCACTGTGATATCATTTTGAATTAGAATCTGGTTGAGCTGATCAATGCTCATATTATTTTGTGTTGCAAAATTCTCAAAAGCACTCTCGACTTCGTTATTGCTTACTTCAATATTACGGCGCTTTATTTCGATGTTTTTGAGTATTTCATTGATAAGCTCACTCTTAGCTTGTGCAACAAGATTACCTTGTTTTTGTTGTAATCTGAGAAAAGCAGCACGTCTTTGTATATCATAATTTGTGATAGGATTGCCATTGACTGTGACAGCAATGACAGTTTGCGCGAAGACTGGCGGAATTAAAAATTGACTTACCATCAGGTTGTTTATACTCAAAGGTGTAATACAAAATAAAGCAAGAATACCCTTTTTAAATTTTTTCATGTAAGTAGGCCTTCGCATTGTTCATGAATTCTAATTAATTACTTAAAATATACGTTTTTTGTCATAAAAACAACGATAAGTTAAACTTATTATACATTCTCTTTATAAATTTGAGTTTATCTTTTTCCAATATCGGCAATTGTACGCAATGAAAGAGAGAAATTAAAATTTTGCAAAGGTGTTTTTTTTCCTGGATTAGTGACCTGCTGATAACCGAATGTTAGTCCAAAACATTCATCTGTATAACTTAGGCTGATTCCCCGCTTTATGAATGTACCGGATACCAAATCATAACCAGCATTGCTGCTAAGAGACCAATAGTTAGCTAGTTTAATATCAGTTTGAAAAGAAATCTCTTGGCGCTCTTGTGGATATTCATAATCTGGTTGGTTTGCGATATAGGCATATTGTACAGCTGCTCCAAAATTTTCCCATTTCTGTGATGCCTCAATTTCACTACTGTGAATTTTTCCTGTTTTTTTATCAAAACGTCCACGAGCTTCCAGAGAAAAACTATTCTTATAGTTTGCGCCAAACATTGCAACATAGTCTGAACGTTTTGCTTCGAGGCTAGAATGAATACCTGCGTTGACAAAGTCCTTTTCTGCAAAAGAATTTTTTCCTGCAAGATGAAAGGATTGTCCAATAAGACCATAAAGAGACCAATCATTGTTAAAGTTTCCGGAATATCTGAGACCTATATTAGCTCTTGTTCCACCTTCTACGCGGTCATAACCAGAGAATTTATTACGTTGAAAGAGAGTTGTTGCGTCAAATACAAAACTTTGCGCGTCTTCATTAGGGACTTGTCCGATATATTGTTCATTATTACGAATAAAAATTTGTGTTGTTGGTTCTATAATATGTGTAGAACTCCTCAATGTAATGAGGAAGGGGTACTGTAATTCCAAACCTGCCGTTGCTATGCCACGGAGTGCTGAGCCACGAAATATCGATGAGGAATCTTTTGTTATAGAAGCAGAATGGTTTTTGTGTATATTTGCTGTAATAATATCAGCACGTAGAGAGAAAATAGGGGTTAATATGAGTCCTTCGCGTGTGTTGAAGCGTTTTTTCCACTCGAGCTCGTTTGTTAAACGAAAACTATTTCCAGCTATACCAGAAAGCCTAGTTGTATTAAGAGGATGATTGTTCCAGTCGGTAAAATTGAAGTCAGTATGACGACGATAAATTGATTGCATATTGCTATGAAAGGTAAGTATCCCAGTATAAAATGGCTCATCTGGTGTGAAAGAATAATCAATGCGGGGGAGAACCCACGCTTGCCGAGAGTGGCGTTCATAATGGGAGTCATTCAATATTAGATCTTGAATTTTGAAATGGTAAAAACGCATATCAAAGTGATTCCTACCTGCAAGACCATTCAAATAAATTTGAGAAAGCTGT
Organism: Bartonella refiksaydamii; assembly: GCF_902652675.1. Classification (NCBI taxonomy): domain Bacteria; kingdom Pseudomonadati; phylum Pseudomonadota; class Alphaproteobacteria; order Hyphomicrobiales; family Bartonellaceae; genus Bartonella; species Bartonella refiksaydamii. The sequence goes on along the minus strand of NZ_LR736289.1, from coordinate 8,434 downwards.
GTAGGATTACTATAGTTTTCAAGTTTATAGGCACGACTAAAGTTTCGATCAGACTGTGCAAAAATATCCCATCCATAAGTCCAACGTGAGTTAATACGAAAATCCCCCTTTGTTGCTAGCATATAACGGTTTTTATGCTGTGCATCAATCGTATCATGGTCAAAGTTGTGAGGTTTCATTTGGTATATATGAGCGAAGCGAATGTTGTAATTGCCCGTTTTAAAACGTTGACGCCATTCACCCTCAGTTAAGAGTCCTTGTTGGGTATAGAGCGTAGAAGAAAGTGTAAAATCATAATGGGGAGCGAGATTCCAGAAATAAGAATTTTTTATGCCCAAGCCTAGATAGTCAGAATAAAAAAGACGAGGAGCAAGGAGACCACTAACACGTTTCACAGTTGGATCATGGAGCTCAAAATTTGGAAACTGTACAATAGGTACACCAAAAACTTCAAAACGGCTGTTTTCAAAGCGAATTTTTTTGGTGGTGTTGTTCCATACAATCTTTCTCGCTCTAATCTTCCATAAAACTTCTCTATCCGGTTTATAAGAGCAAGGTTCACAGGCTGTATAGGTGGCATGGTCGAAAACGGTTGTCTGGCTGTTGCTGCGTGTAGCGCTGGCAGCTGCAAAATGGATATTGTTTGCTGTATCGATGCGCAAGGCATTGACGAATCCTTCGCCAAAATCTTTAGTCATATCAATTTGGTCGGAATAAATTTCATTACCATCTTTTTGAACAATTTTAACGTTTCCTTGTGCTATGATTCTGCCTGTTTTTTGATTATAAGTCACTTTTTTAGCGACAACTTTATTTCCATCATATTCGATTTGAACGTTCCCTTGTGCAGAAACAGTATTTGTATCACGATTATAGATAAGTTCATCAGCAGAGAGCAAGAGAGGATGGACGGAATTTGGGGTATGGTTTTGCGCGAATGCATAACAGCATAAAGATACACTTAGGATAAAGCCAATAATACTTCCTAAAGAGAGTGTAGCTAATTTTGTTAAAATTGTTTTTTTATTTGTTAATGCTTTCACTTAGCCATCCTCTTTATGAAGTAAAAAGGAGATTCCCAAAAATAATGCAATAATAACGGGTGTCCAAGCGGCAATAATTGGTGGAATATATCCGGCATTACCAAAAGCTTGAACGAGTATGGAAATAACATAAAGCGTGAATCCGGCGATTATACCACCAAGAATCAACATTCCAGATTGTCCGAAGCGTGTAAAGTTTAAGGATACAGTTGCTGCAATGAGAGTCATTGCCACAAGTAGTGCAGGTAATGCAATCAAAGATTGTAAATACGTATCAAAATTATTGGCAGAATAGCCAAATGAACGTGCAATCATAATTTTTTGGGGCAATTGGTAAAACGGGATAGTCGCTGGATTTACTAAACGTTCAGTTAAAAATTCAGGTTTTAGATTGGTTTTTATTTGAAACACAGTAAATTTTTCAGGAGGATGCCCTATTTTATAGATTGTTCCATTTGTTAACAGCCAAGCGCCGTTTGTTAATGTTGCTTTTCTGGTATTAATCCAATTTTTAACTGTTGCATTATCGTTATATTGTACAAAGGTTGCATCAACAAGAGAAAGTCCTTTGTCCGTGATAGATTTAGCACCAATAGTCGTTCTACCTGAATGTGTACGTTGTGTGAACCATGGGATGCGCGTATGATGAAGAGGTGTTAGTACATTATTACTACGCCATTCAGTCATTATTTTTTCTGCTTGAGAAAAGCTCCATGCGGCAAGTGGATTAATGAGAAGAATTGAAAATAATCCAAAAAGAAAAGCTCCACAACAGGCAGGCATGAGAAATTGCCATGCAGAAACACCGATTGAACGAGTCACAACAAGTTCAAGTTTTTGATTAAGCGAGATCAGCATTACCATTGCAGAAAAGAGTGCAATAAAGGGGATAAGTTGTTGCATGATAAAAGGGATGCGTAAAATAGAGACGAGAAATGCATCTTTTGCCGTATAACGGGGAAGGTGGGATAGCCGACCAGAGTTTTCTGTAAAGTCAATTAAAAGAGCAAGAATAAAAATACCCCAAAAAAAATAACAGGTTGTTTTGAAATAACGTATAAAAAAATATCGTCCAAGAGTCCATCCAATCATGATACCTCATCCGAGGGATATTGAGATTTCCGATGTTCAAATTTGTTGATCAACTTTTGAAAAGCTATTTGAATAACCTCGTTAAGTTTTATGGGGATACCAATTTTATGATCTGTTAAGAGCATGAAAAAAGTAAATACACTCATTCCTATAGGTGTAATATAAAGAAGAGGAACGTACGCAAGATCGCTTTTTGCTTTTTCAGCGAAAAAATATCCTATCCAATATACCAGTAAAGAAAAGGCAATTGCAGAAAAGTTTGCAGAGTAACGTACTTGCCGATATGAGCGCGCATCTCCTGCTGCCGCTAATGCAATCAATGAAAAAACAATTGGATAGAGCCATTCTGTAAGCCTACGGTGAAATTCAGCTCTATATTGGAGGGGTTTTCGCTGATAGTAAGGATCCTTCGGATCAGGATTTAGTAAATAAGAAAGAGGCTGATCTTTTGGATAAAGGGAAGGCGTTTTATTGTTGGGGATGAACTCTCCTAGGTTAAAGGTATATGAGCTAAATTGAACGATCGAAACACTGTCATTTTGATGATTAATTCTTTCTATTTCACCGTTATGAAGGACTAAAAAGTTGCCGCTGTTATTGCTTACAATTGAGGCGTCTGTTGCGTAATAAAAAAGATCAGTCTTAGGATCGCGCTGGTCAGCAATGAAAAGACGCCCAAGTGTTCCATTTGGATTCCGTTCACCAATTTCTATGTAAAGATTATTGGTGAGTTTTTGGAAGCTGCCTTCACTGATGAAAAGATTAATAAGATCAAAATGAGCACTTGCTAACATTTGTCGCATATTAAGACGTGCTTGAGGAACAACAAAATTGGCTATAGAAAAGGAGATACATGATGCAATAATAGCGAGAAGAAGAATAGGTTTCCAAACAGTACTTTTTGGAAATCCAGAGGCACTGATGATCGCAAGCTCGGAATTTTGATTCATTGAGGAAAGAGTGCTTGTAATTGCAATTACTAATGCAAATGGAATGACAAGAAAAATTACAGAAGGAACCAATGAAAGTGAAAAGTGCAAGACCGTGAAGAGCGTTTGTTTACTTGTTGTGAGAAAGTTTATCCGAGCAAGAATTTGCACTGTCCAACTGATACTGATTGCTGCAATCATAACAGCACTGAATAAGATAAGAACGCGCTTCAGGATGTATAGCTCAATAATACGCATAGATTGGGTAACATCCTCAGTCTTTAATGAAGAGAGCAGATACTCTACACTACCTTGGGTTAGAAAATATAACCAAAATTTAAAAATTACCTTTATATCTATTGCACATTTTTACCAAATCAAAGAACAATAAGATAGTTAGCAAACTTCAACTTATTCTGCCATACATTATATTCCATTTTCAATGGTAGTCTATAGAGAAACTAGAAGACGAACTAAAATGAACCTTTTTACAAGGCTTTAAAATGATGATTTGCCTTTTTTCTTTTTCTATCTTTAATACCCATGAAAAAAAAGATAATACATACAATTAGAAAAAGAGGAATCGTTATATTTTCAACTATTTCCTTTTGTGTTGAAGGTATAAAAATTTCTCCAAAAAGGTGTTGGCTTTTTTATAATCAGAGTGATGAGGGCTAAGAAGATGGATATTCTTTTCTATCATTTAACGCAGTCAACGCTAGAAGATATTTTACCAACGCTTGTGGAGCGTGCACTAGATCGTTTTGGTAGGGTAACAATACAATGTGTGAGTAAAGAACAATGTGATGCTATAGATATGCGTCTATGGGTTTATGCTGATGAAGCATTTATTGGACATGGTACTGAGTGTGATCAGCATCCAAATTTACAGCCTGTATTTCTTACTACAGGACAAGAAAATCCGAATGATTCAAAAATACGCTTTCTCATAGAGGGAGCAGTGTGCTTAGATATTAATGCTTATCAACGGCTTGCAGTGATATTTGATGGTCGAAATGATGAGCAGTTGAATCTTGTTCGTGCACAGTGGAAAAAATATAAAATGGAAAATCATGATTTAGCTTATTGGCAGCAAACTGAGGATCGCTGTTGGGAAAAACAGGTTTGATGAGTGTAGCGTCTGCTATTTTGATTTGTGTAGAGCTGATAAGAATGATGAATCCAGCATTCTTTATTGCGGAAGGATCAGGAGGAGGGCGTTGGTTTTTTATTGTAATTTTTATTTTGGGAGCACGAAAGATGTGTCCTACAATCGAGAAAATTAAATAGCATGATGATGATCATTGACCAGATTTTGCTTGTTTTATGGGCTGTGATGTTAGCTTTTTTTTGTATTTCATGGCTAGGTACAACGCATATCTTATCACGAATGTTTTCAGTCACGTATATTGGCACTATAGCAGATATTTTGTTCTTTTTTTTGAGTGCGCTGTTTGCTGGAATACTATGGTGGAGCGTACCTAAAACAATGTCTTTAAAAATGAAACTGGCGGCATTTTTCCCGCCAGCACTCGTCTTGTTATTTTTTATTGTGTTTTAGTTTGATATTTCATCATCCGTAAATCCAATGAAGCAAGTCAGTGAAATAAAAGAGGAAAGAAGAAGATAATAGCCAACATAAGCAATACCGAAGTTTTGCACCAAATATTCTGCAGTATACGGTGCAAGAGATGCACCTATGATACCGGCTAAGTTAAAGGTTATAGATGCGCCAGTATATCGAACTTCTGTCGGAAATGGTGAAGCAAGAACGGCACCAAGAGGACTATATATCATTCCCATGATCGATAAGCCAATAATGGACATTACAAAGAGTCCTACAATTCCAGAATCTAGGAGATAAGGAATTGCAAAAGAATAGATACCAATGATTATCGTTACCCAAATCATCAAAGTTCTGCGCCGAATGCGATCAGCGATCTTTCCGGTTAGGATAGTAAAAATGCCGCAGAAAACTGCACCGATCAATTCTACTTCAAGTGCTTGATTAAATGGCAATCCCATATGGTTTGTTGCATAACTTAGCAAATAGGCAGAAACCAAATAAAATAAGACAAATGTTGCTATGCCGGAAAAGGTACCTAAAAATAAGATTCGTGAGTGTTTGAATACCACGTCCATGATAGGCACTTTGACGCGCTCTTCACGCTCAAGCGTTTTTTTGAATTCGGAGGTTTCACTGATCGAAATACGCACCCATAATCCTACAATTGTGAGGAAAGCTGAGCCGATAAATGGAACACGCCATCCCCATGAAAAAAGTTCGTCATGATCAAATACAGCCAACATTCCTAAATAAGCTGCAATAGATAGAAATAAACCCAGTGGAACGCCTAATTGTGGAAACATTGCATACCAACCACGTTTTTCTGGTGGAGCATTTTCTGTTGCGAGCAAAACAGCTCCTCCCCATTCTCCTCCTAATCCAATTCCTTGGCCAATACGGCACATGGTTAAAAGGAGTGGCGCCAATAAACCGGCTGTTTCATACGTGGGAAGGATACCAATGACAACTGTTGAAATACCCATCATGAGGAGAGAAGCGATCAGTGTTATTTTCCGTCCAATTTTATCGCCAAGATGTCCAAAAATGACCGATCCAAAAGGCCGCGCAAAAAAAGCAGCACCAAAAACGAGGAAAGATTGCAGAATAGCAAGTTGATCGTTTTGTGTTGGAAAAAATAAATGAGGAAATATGAGAGCTGCAGCAGTTCCAAAAACATAAAAATCAAAGAATTCAATTGTTGTACCAATAAGGCTTGCAAACAAAATTCGACGAGGCGAGTTTTTGGGGTTTAAGCCTTGTTTTTCTAAGCTTATAGACATAAATGTCCCTTTCAGTATATGACAAACCAAATTATGAAACTAATTATTTATAGTTATAGAAATTTCAAATCAGTGTCGAGTCGATATTAGTATGCCTCAAATGTTTTAGAATGATGTTTGCACTGTAAGATGATCCGAATTGAATACAATTAAAGACACCATTTTAAATGCCATAGAAGATGAAAACATATTTATATTTTCTATAAACAATGTCATCTCATTAATCTCGTATTATTGTGTCTTTTAAAACATGATACTATTTTAGTTTATTTAAAAAGCAGCTGATTTTTTAGATCAGCATTTAGTATCTCAAGAATATTCAGAAAATTTCTTATGAATATAATTATAACACTTTTTAAGTGTATTAATAATTACTTTCATTATTTGATTGTGTATAAGTTTTAACACACACGGTGGTGTTTAATGAATCAGGGTTCAGTGCACTGGGTGCTTTATATACAACGATTTATCATTTTGAAAAAATAAGATTGAGCAGGTGTGATGTGTTGTTTTTATATATGCACTTTTTCCAAATATAAAAAATTTTTCATTTGAAGTTATGGAGTGTTGAGAATGCACCGCAAATTGAGGATAAGTTTTTGTGCATTAATGGCTGGTAGTTTTTTGTAAAGATTGCAAAGGAAGTAACTTCACTAGGAGAGAAATCATTAACATCAACAAGTGTAAGTGAGCAGTTAGGAAAAATGGGCAAGAAGCTCGTAAGTGAGAATTTTACAATTAAGAACGGTACAGTTGAAACTGTTGGGAACGGAAATGTTTCAAAAGGCACTCTATTGGTAAATATGGGTTACAAAGCGTTGAGTATGGAGGACAAACAGAGGAGGCTAAAGTTTATGGTGGTGTGCAGAGTGTTTTAGGAGAGGGAAGCTGTGCTTATAACGCTGAAATTCATGGTGAATGTGAAACATCGGGGCAACAGAATGTGTATGATGATGGAGCGGCGTTTTTCACAGATGTTATGAGTGGAGGAGAACAAAATCTTAGTACAAAGTTAAAAGATTCAAGGGGATTGGCCGTAGATACGAGGTTTTTTGCTAGGGGCTACAGAGCGTTTTCGTCGGAGGTAAGGCAAACACCGTTGCTTTGGAAAATGGAGTTCTACAACAAGAAGTCTGTACTGGTGGACGCGTGGAAACTTTAACGATTAATAGTGGAGCCAATTCGTTAATTTACTCCGGTACTGTATTGCAAGGAGAAGTAAAGATTGATGGTTTTGGACGGCTTCATTTTTACGCCAGAAGTGGCGAGCATCGAACTAAAGCAGAAGAAATTATTTTAAAGGGAAAAGAAGCAAAATTATACTCTATTGCCCCTGAAGTTGATGGATCAAGTTCTCTGATTTAAAAGTTAACTGATGAAGGGAGTATTATTTTCACTTTTGTTTTTTCTAATTCAGCAGAGTCTAGCCCATATTATACTCTGCTTTATATTAAGTGATCTTTCGGGCAGTATATATTTCAATTTGAATGCTAATTTTGCAGAGCGCTATGGTGATTATCTTTGAATTAAGAAGGGGGAGAGCAAGCATATAAGTAAGAATTATGGATTCTAGTGCTGAAATTTCAAATTCTTTTTTCCATCCATTTAATTTAATTACTGATAAAAGTGGAAAAGCTCATTTTTTAAAAAAAAATCATCCCAGTGAAAAAGCTAAAACTGCGGATGGAGGAATTTATGTGTATGGTTTGAAAAAAAGAGGTGAGGATGGAAGCAAAAAAAATTAGTATTTGTCTGCAGTATACATTGACAGTTTGCCGCGTAGGGGTAGATTTCTCCGAAATTTAGACCAAAATCAACAGGTTTCTTTTCTTTCAACTATCCCAACTCAGGAAGATTCGGTTAATAAGTCATTATGTTCGAATAGTAGCTGTCTGCGTTTCCGTCATAGACGTTCCTCTCCTGTTCTTGTGACTGTCTCATCTCCAAGCAATCAAGCTATTGGGGTGTCACGTTTAGGTAGAAGCCATCATCCTTTTGAGGAGAAACAGCAGTCTGTTGTTTTTGTAGATGCTTCATCTTTAGGCAATCAGATGATTTTGCGTTCGAGTAATCAGGATCAATCTTTTACACAATTGAGGCAGGAACCTTCAGTTTCTAACTTTTTGACTACTCCCTCTACGGATGCTGTGTTGTCTATGTCTGTGGCTCCTCAGCTTGTCTTTCACAATGAGTTACAAGCTGTACGTGTGGGGAGAGGGATTCTAGACAGAAATAAGAAAAATGCGGCGCTATGGACATATGCAATTAAGAGTAAAGAAAATATTGCAAAAGATCATACAGATTTTAAGCTTGAGCAGACGGGTATAGTTTTAGGGATAACTGGTTTAAGCGAGCTGATGAATGGAGAGCTTTATATTGGTGGTTTCGGTAGTTATGATCAAGCACGTGTAGCGCATGCACGAGGTGGTATAAGTAACATAAACACTTATAGCGTTGGTGCCTATGCTACTTATTCTGATCATAGTGGATGGTATCTAGATAGTATCTTGAAATACAATCATT
>NZ_LR736376.1:0-1152 GCF_902652675.1 Bartonella refiksaydamii | reverse complement strand
TCAGTCCTATACGATCAATGCGGGGCAATTTGTAAGTGTAACTGACGATAATATCCCCACCTTGCGCCCCACCTGAGACAGTGATTTCCTGCGCTGTTACCTTATCAGCCGTGATTTTTGAACGGTAACGATAAGTCACTTTGTAGGTGCTCCCCGGAGCAGGTTCATCTCCCATGGGAGCCCAATCAATGGTGTCTCCTGTTTTTTTAAAATCTGTACCTTCTTTAAATTCCTTGCTTCCTTGAACGACTTTAATAAAAGAGGTAATACTTTTATCAGGAACACCATCACGCCCAGCGGCAACTGCACCACGGGTGACGTTAACAGTTTTTTCTTTTGTCAGCAAAAGAGACTGAATATCGGCAATAGGAAAATAATAGGGTTTAAAGGTGAAGCTTGTCTTGCCGTTTTGAGGCGCAAAAATATGTGTTTCGCTTGGTACCAAACCTTTCGCAAACTCTTCCTCTTCTTCATGCCGCAAAGCCGCAAGGCGTTTGCGTTTAAAGCCATTAATATTGGCTTCTCCTTCTTGAATGCTAAACACTTGGCAACCGTTATTTGCTCCCAATGCGCTTACACGGCAGCCACTCACGATATAATGTCCATGGGCTCTGTCATAAGTAGCAATAGCTTGCATGGCCGGTTCAAGCAATGAGGGGGATTTTTGATCAATCAGAACACCATCTTGTAAAATATAAACGGGAAAGAAAGTGCCGTCTTGAGCATCCTCTTTCAGTGCCCAAACAAGCTTTGCTGTTTCGCGTGCGGCTCCTGGTTCTCCTTCTGCTAATGTTCCGGGTATTTGCCCCAACAACTCTGGATCATCTTCATGTGTTATCCATTTTTTTTGCAGCTTTACACCAATTTCCAAACGTCCGATCATGGAAACATTGTTGAGTACAGCTTCAGAGACTGGAAAGATATCGCCTGCGATATAAATCTTGCCATCCGTTAAAGTGATGGTCCTCATGTCTTTGTTGACAAAGGCATCGGCGCGTTCAACGCGGTCCCCTTCTTGTGCCACAAGGCGCCCCAAACGGTCATGGCGTCCCCTTATGATGGTTTGAACCTCGTTGAGTTCACCAGCTTGAATAAAAGGACGCGTGCCATAAAAGACAACGCTTTGTTGTTCCTCTTTGCCGCTAGATCTGT
>NZ_LR736375.1:0-1157 GCF_902652675.1 Bartonella refiksaydamii | reverse complement strand
CCGCCGTCTTTGCTGCTTTGATCAACGCAACAAATGTTTCCCTTATCGTCTCTCTTGGATGCATGAATATTCCTGTTCAAATAGATTGATTTTTAATCATTTTTATTGTATTTGTGGATACATTTTGGTATACATACGTTATGGTAACAAATATCAAAATTCATGGCATAAATTGGGATGACGGTAACTGGCCCAAATGTGCCAAACATGGAGTTTCTAAAAAAGAAATTGAGTATTTATTCACCAATCCCGGAAATCTTGTCATAAAGCACGACCCCAATGTTAAAGAAGAGCGTTTAAGAGCCATTGGGAGAAGTTATAATGAACGATATATTTTTCTAGTTTTTACCTTAAGAACAATAAAGAACGAACTGTTTGTGCGTCCTATTAGCGCTCGTTATATGCACCAAAAGGAGATTGATTTATATGAAAACCTCTAAATTAAAACAAATACCCGTTTTCAAGACGGATGAAGAAGCAGAAAACTTTGTTGATACTGCAGATCTTACTGATTATGACTTAACTGGTTTTAAACCCGTTCATTTTGAATTTTTACCTAAAGAAGCCTCTATGAATATTCGTTTGCCTCAAGCGCTTATGAAAGCTTTAAAGGAAAAAGCTAAAAATCAAGCTATCCCTTACACACGCTATGTCCGGCATCTTATCGAACGAGATTTACGAAAAAGTCATCGTAATTAATTGATAATCAGGTGTAATCGGGTATATATTCCGGTATGCAAACAGATACACTCCAAATTACACAAGAATTATTGACTCCTCCCACCTTATGAAGATGGGAAAGGAGTATGTTTTTACTTAAGCAACCTTTTTAATGGGGTGCTCCAAATCTGGTTCATAAGCTCGCAACAAAGAATCCATGCTATGCGGTAGTTTGGAAGTTCCAAAACCTGTAAGAACAGCCAGAATCTTTGTCACATTTGGCGATTCCTCTTGAAGTTTTAAAATCAAAGCTTTTTCTACCACGCCCATGATCTCAACCAGTGCACTACAGTCTTTGTCTTCAATGTCTTCACAATTGACAAACTGAAACAAAGCCATCCACAAATCACATAAAAAATCGATACTGCTATTCATTGTACACCCCCAAAGATTTGTTCTCTCAAACATGCCAATCCCTTTGGTGTGATTTTAGTTGA
>NZ_LR736374.1:0-1189 GCF_902652675.1 Bartonella refiksaydamii | reverse complement strand
TAAAAATTGTTGTGTCCGCTTTGTTGGATTCTCATTCCAGATAGCTGTTGCAAGGACTTCATTGACAGAACCATCTTCAAAAAGAGCCTCATCAAATTTGCCTGTTTTAAATCGAGAAACCACCGCATTAGGCGAAACCCGCATCTTCTTCGCAAATGCACGAACTGATATCCCCTCACGATACTTCTTGGTCATTTCCACCTCTTTTGCTAAATATTTTTCAACATTCATCCTTTTCTTTAGATTGGTATCATGATATGATACGTAAAAGAACGAATGAAGGTGATTTGGTGATTGAATCTTTTGCGGATAAGCGGTGTAAAGATCTTTTAGAAGGTAATCTGCCTAAAGGTTTTCCAACAACTTTAGTACGCATAGCGCAAAGAAAATTGTTTATGCTCGATAAAGCAGTTGATCTCAAAGATTTGCGCAGTCCCCCAGGAAACCGTTTAGAAGCATTGAAAGGTGACCGCCAAGGACAATATTCTATTCGTATTAATGACCAGTTTCGTATTTGTTTTGAATGGCGTTCTAATGGCGCCTATGAAGTTGAAATTGTAGATTATCATTGATTTGTAGGAGGTCGAGATGAAAAATTATATTGCTATTCATCCCGGAGAAATTTTACGCGAAGAATATTTAAAAGAATACGCTCTCTCTGCTTATGCTCTTGCAAAAGCACTGAATGTTCCACGCACGAGGATAGAACGTATTATTGCGGAAAACAGTCCAGTGACTCCCGATACAGCATTAAGATTAGCCTATTTTTTTGATACCACTGCTGAATTTTGGCTTAACATGCAAGCTGCTTACGACGTCAGTATATTACAAACTGAAAAAGCAGATGAATTTGCCAAAATCAATAAATTTGAATGTACAGCTTAACCACCTCCCCATTTTTGAGAACGGGGAGATAAAATTATGTTTTAAGTCTAAGCAGCTTTTACGACAGATTTTGTTAGGACCTGCGTTGCTTCTTTAATTAAGGCTTTATATTTTCTGTTCTCTTCGTCCACTCTAAAAGCGTCAATAAGACGCATATGGATTGGACCTAAAAGATACAAAACTTTTTCACCAGCGTTCATTCCCTCCCAATAGCTTGGCAAATCAAAGCGTGTATCACGATCATAATCAACAGATTGGTTTCTTAATTTCTTTTCACACTCAATAAAGTAACGACGTGCCTGTC
>NZ_LR736373.1:0-1240 GCF_902652675.1 Bartonella refiksaydamii | reverse complement strand
CAACTTTTCAATCACATTGATAATGCAACAAAAACATATGTCACAGAAATTTCCTCAAAAGCAATTATCACGATTACTCCCTTCGTATCAATCGGTCTCACCATCGCTTTTATCATATATGGATGGCTCGTCATGCGTGGTGCGATAGATATGCCAGTCTCTGAATTCTTAAGCCGTTGCTTGAGAATAAGCATTATTACTTCAATTGCACTGACTACAGGACTTTATCAGCCAGAGGTTGCAAATTTTATAATAGAAATGCCTCATGACTTGTCAAAGGCACTCATAAACAATCCACCAGATAACAACAACTTAATCAATTTAATTGACAAAGTCGCTGGAAAAGGCTTCGAACGTGCAAGCGAAGCTTTCGAAGAAGCTGCTTTCTTGAATGCTGATGGACTGCTGTACGGTCTCTTCGGTATCCTCATCTTGCTTGCAACAAGCTTCCTAGCTGCAATTGGCGGTGCATTCATTTTAATAGCAAAAATCGCACTTGTATTACTCGTAGGCCTCGGACCACTCTTTATCATTACCTTGCTCTGGCAATCAACCTATCGCTTTTTTGAGCAATGGATTGCCCAAATCTTAAGCTACACAATTCTCATCGTACTTCTAGCTACCGTATTTAGTCTCATGATGAGTATCTTTGCAAATTATATGTCCGATCTGAAATTCAATGGACAACAGAATGTAGGCCATGCGCTTGGTGGTGCTCTCATCTTATCTATTATTTCCATCATATTGTTGTTCAAACTATCAAGCATTGCCAGTGCTTTGGCAAAAGGCGTTACATTTGGACATCTTTGGAGATTAAATGCCACAGGAAGCATACCTTCACGGAACAGCCGCACAACCAGATAACCCATTAGCATAGTAAAAGATACACGTTCTACAGTTAATCGTTTCCGTAAACAAAAATGAAATTAAGAAAATAACAATAATAACAAGCCACATATTTTCTATTCAAAATTGAAATAATGATAATAATGTGTTAGATAAATATTTACAGTAGAGAAAGAGGAGTGTTATAATGAAACAAATCATTATTGCAATTCTGATTACAAGTCTTTTATCGGCTTGCGTATTGGCTCCAAAGCCAAAGCAGCCAAGTAATTGGAACCGTGTGCCTGTTAATAAAACAGTCCCTGCCGAAATTCAGCGAGGAGTCATATGAAAGAAAAACAAGCTAAACCAGTAAAAGCCGAAAAACTTAACAGTTATTATGAAGAAAGCCGTG
>NZ_LR736372.1:0-1249 GCF_902652675.1 Bartonella refiksaydamii | reverse complement strand
CGGTCAATGACTTTCCTGTTGTGCGGTCCATTCCACTGTTCAATGGGGACCTCCTGTCATAGAGCCACCAGAAACAACACCGCCGTGAACATGGCTGTTTCCAATGTTGGTGCTGTTGTGCTTTAATCCACCTGAATGGATGGAAACGTCATTGCCTGAATGAAGAGAAATATTGTTATGTGAATTGAGTGAAATGCCACCACCAGCCTTCAAAGAAATGTTGCCATCTGCGTTTAAATTGAGATCACTTTCTGAAACAATTTTTATGCCATCTGGTGCGGTAAGCTCTAGCTTACCACCATCACCTTTTAGTGACACGCCATCCGCAATCGTGAGGATAAACTTTCCGCCTGATTTGATATGAATGCTATAGCTATTTTGTTCATCATCATATTCAACAAAAGTTCCATCAGGATAAAGTGTCTTATGAATATTGCCCTTATCGGCTGCTTGATTAGCATCTGTATGAATGGAGCCAACAATCACTCCTTGCGATAAGTCACCTGATGACGAGACAACAATCACTTGCTCTTCAATATCACGCCCTTCATAGGAGCATGTTTTACCGGCGCGGGCTTGGGTATCTGGAATCCAGTCACTGATAAGGTTGCCGCTTTTTACCCGATAGCGTGCGTTTTTATGGTCGACATGGCTAATCTTACCTACCATAACCATATTCGCTACGCGTCTCTTTAAATCAGTGATTTCTTTATCGCGTCGCTCTAACATGAGTAACCTCGATTTTATGGTATTTATCTTTGTTTCTCTCGCCTGTTTCTGGTTCAAAGCTTAAGAAAGGTTCAACAAGTTCTGCGGTTGCATCGCTTTTTTCTTCATCTATATTGGGAATGTTGGTCACATAAGTGACCTCAAAGGTTAAGATTGCACCATGGAGCGCTAGTGCGCCATTATCGCCAAAGGCAAAAGCAATATTTTGCAGGCGGCATGTTTCAACTGTGTTGTTGAGATTGGGATTGGCATAGAAAATTTCCTCAACTTCCCATGCCAACTGGTCAACAAAACGTGCACCGTTTTCTCGTGTGTCGTAGCACTCAACATCCACTGTTAAAACACGCTGCCTTACCCCATAATCATAGCCATCTTCAATCGTTTCACTTTGCGTTGAGATATTAATTGCGGGCGTATTCTCAGGGGAGAAGTTGAAATCACGCATATTGAAAACATTGTCACCAGCCGCCGTCTTTGCTGCTTTGATCAACGCAACAAATGTTTCCCTTATCGTCTCTCT
>NZ_LR736371.1:0-1255 GCF_902652675.1 Bartonella refiksaydamii | reverse complement strand
ACGGAAAAAAGGAGGGAGTTACAGTTGATGATGTAGGTACTGGTGCATTGCCAGAAGCTTTTGAGGTATCTCAAGGGGGGAATGTTCATTTGAGAGATAACTCTATTCAGCTTACAGATATGCATGGCTTTTTGATAGAAAACTTTTCAGGTTATGTAGATGATAATGGCAAGTTGCTTCAAAAATATAATTCACTAGACAGTTTTAAGAAGACAAATATTAAGATTGAAAGTTCTAATATTTCTGTGCAGGGAGAGGGAACACATGGTTTGTATTTTCATGTGTTAGGTCCAGAAGAATCTGCCAATATATTGAATCCAAATGGTAACAAATCTTCAGAAGTAAAAAAAATCATCGCAGGGGCAGCTTCTGTTTCTTTATCAAAGACAATTTTTGAAGTTCCGAATGGTATTGCTATTTGTGCTACGGGGGGTAAAGGCTATAGGGCTGAAGGTACTCTTGAGTTATCAGAAGAATCAAAAATTTCTGGTGATTTGTTGTTAAAAGCTAAAAATAACGCCTCTCTTTCTATTAAAGCTAGCAATTCTGTTCTTATAGGGGGGATGAGTGTTGAAGACACTTCCACTGTTGGATTACAGTTAATGCGTGGCTCGAGATGGTACCTAAAAAAAAGCAAATATAGCGGTTCACAAGAGTCGGATTTTACGTCTTCATCGCTCTCTACGGTGAGCCTTTCCGATAGTACACTTATTTTTGATGACGATATATCTCATGGTTATCAAACGCTGCGCATTGGAAAAAAGACGGATATAAATGAAGGAGACAAAGTAACATTGTCAACGTATAAAAAAGCTTATAGTGCAGAGGGGAATGTTCAGATTAAGCTTAGTACATTTTTGAATGATGAGGGTTTGTTTGATCCTCAAAAGACCGATCGTATTTTGATCTACGGTGATGTTTCTGGAACTACTCTTGTTCATATGCAAAATTTTCTAAAAACTTCAGGCAAAGAGATACGTGACGGGAAAGATCAAAGCATTTCACTGATTCAAGTTTCTGGGAGTGCGCAAGAAGATTCTTTTAAGTTGTCTGGGAGTTATACTACAGTCAATGGTTTTCCTTATCAATATCGTCTTCGTGGTTATGGACCAGGCTCCTCTTTTGGGGAAGCGGATGCTACGCAAAGGTTATTTGAAGGTGATGGAAAGTTTTGGGATTTCCGTCTCGAGGGTATCTATGTTAAACCTGAAGCAGATCCTTCTGAGACTATGTCTATCACACCATCTCCGTCTGT
>NZ_LR736370.1:0-1277 GCF_902652675.1 Bartonella refiksaydamii | reverse complement strand
TGATTAAATTCTGTTGCCATCTTGCTCTCCAAATCAATGAAGAGACTATAACAACCATCACCATGCTCCATAAGACTGACACTGTCAGTCAAAAAAAGCCCTTTCAAAGGGCTTTAAAGGACTTAAAAACATACAAGCTCGCTTATAGAACGGCTATTCATTTGACTTCTGTCATATCTTGGTTACTTGTGCATCCATTTAATCTTTCCATAACCTTATAAGAACAGCGCCATCAGCACCAGCACCGCTGTAATGCCCATCCCCGTTAGCACCAGCACCTCCACCCCCAAAACCACGCCCTGCTTTTCCTGAAGTATGGTAACCATCTCCCGTTCCTCCAGCGCCACCCCTTGATGTATCGCCCCCAGCATCACCTCCGTTACCACTCATTTCTGCATCAATTCCTTTCGTTCCAGCATAACCATTTCCGCCTTTGGCAAGTCCTAAGAGACTATCTGTTGCCCAACCAAAGTTCCCGCCAACTCCTCCAGTACCACCAGAACCTGAGTAACGGGATGATGGGCTGGAATAATAAGCACCTCCACCACCTTTTCCTCCTGTAGCTGTCATAAAATTTTTGCCAACGGTTGTTGTGCCTCCAGAATTTCCTGTCGCACCATGCTTTGCAACAGAAGTTCCTCCTTTACCAATGATGATATCCTCATGCCCGTTTAAACTGGCTTTATAGCCGTACCACACGGAACAACCTCCACCTCCTCCACCGCCGCCTAAGCAATAAGACCAAGAGCAACCACCACTACCGCCGCCACCCCAGGCTGTAATTTCGACTTTGGTTTTATCCGTGACCCAGTTGGGCCATTCAATTTTCCCATCTTGCGTATAAAGCAATTCAGCATCGGCAATAATGAGTTTATTAATCAAATCTTTTTTGATGTTTTTAATTTCCTGCTTGAGAATATCTATTTCTGATTTCGTATAAACAAGTTCTCCATCGACTCTCAAAGGTCCTTTAAGTGAGCTTCCGCTTGTACTTAAGTTAGTGATCATTTTGTTATTATGGGTAATATTCAATGATGTGTTTCCCAACAGTTCTAAGCCACCACTCATAGTGACTTTGCTGGTAAATTTATTATAATTCTGCCATTCATTGGGGCTGGCTAAACGACCATAGCTTGTGAGATCTTCGTTGATCTTAGCTCTAAATTCATCCAATCCCACAATATCTTCGGTTTTATGTTGATGTGCGCCTAACAATGATATTGCACTGCCAAAGGTGAAGTTATTGTTGCTTGATTTATAGAGAACATAATTGTTGG
>NZ_LR736369.1:0-1300 GCF_902652675.1 Bartonella refiksaydamii | reverse complement strand
ACGAAGATCTCACAAGCTATGGTCGTTTAGCCAGCCCCAATGAATGGCAGAATTACAATAAATTTACCAGCAAAGTCACTATGAGTGGTGGCTTAGAGCTTTTGGGTAATTCTCCGTTTAGCCTTACCCATAATGGTGAAGTAGTGACAAGATTAAGTGCAACAGGAAGCATGCTTAAAGGACCAGCAACTGTTGATGGCAATGCGATTTATACAAAAGATGAAGCTACCGCTGCTCTTGAAAAAATACGCAGTGAGATTGCGAAACTAACGAAACGCACCATGCTTACTCCTCTTGAGATTCTCATAACACAAAGCGGTACCATTCCATTTCCTGAAGGTGTTAGTGATGACACAGAAATCGAAATATGGGCATGGGGTGGCGGTGGAAGTGGTGGAGGTAGTACGGGCGGCGGTGGCGGTGGCGGTGGCTGCGCGCGCATTCAAATCAAAGGATCTCAGCTTAAAAACTCCAAAAATGTCCAAATTGGTCGTGGTGGCAAAAGTGGAAATGGTGGGAAAACAATTATTGAAGGACTGCTTATCGCAGGTGGTGGTGGTGCTGGCAGTTTTGATAGCTATGGCAATGGCGGTAGTGCAGGAGATAGATTCAGTGGGGGGAGTGGTGGCGGCTACTACTCTAATAGCACCAGTTCAAATGGAACTGATTCTACTTTTAATGGTGGTGGTGGTGGCATTTATGGAAAAAAAATAGGAGGAACCGGTGGACATGGTGGAAACTCTACTTTCGGTGGTGGAGGAGGTAGCAGTGGGGATGTAGATGGGAAAGGAGGATACAGTGGGAAAGGAGGAAATGGTGGAAATAGCGGCAGCAATAATGCTGGTGGTGGTGGAGGCTACTTTCCAGGAAAATCTGGTAACGAAGGTGGCTATGGTGGTGACGGAGCAGTGTTGTTGAGATTTTTTATCTAGGAGGTATTTATGGAATATGCAGTTGTTGAAAATGGTGTGGTAACCAATATTATTGTAGCCTCAGAAGATTATGTTCACGCCTTTGATGGTGAAGCTATTCCTTCACATGAAGCACAAATCGGCTGGACTTATAAGGATGGGGTGTTCTCTCCTCCGGTAGTGGACAAAAACACAAAACAGCTCTCATCTACTGAAATGACAGAAACAGATATACCCGTAGAGCCTGTAAAAGAACCACAAGAGAAAAATAATCAAGTCTAGGCTATTAGGCTTGTATGATTTTTTTCTTTAAAGTCCTTTTTAAAACTCTTTAAAAGCCCTTTGAAAGGGCTTTTTTTGACTGACAGTGTCAGTCTTATGGAGCATGG
>NZ_LR736368.1:0-1306 GCF_902652675.1 Bartonella refiksaydamii | reverse complement strand
GAAGAGCAATTTTTGCCAAATGAGGATTAAAAACCACAATGGAATGCCATTCAGTCTTCTCTACTTTTTGATGGGTATTTTTATCTGTGTAGCTCTCAGAAGTTGCCATACGAAAATTGACTATCTCTGCACCAGAAGTCATTGTTTTGCTTTCGGGATTAGCACCAAGGAGCCCGATTAACGTCACTTTATTTAGCATATTTGTAGCCCCATTAGATTTGCACTTTATACATACAAAATCTTAGCATGATTTGTATATTTTTTCAATTATTTCAAAATGATATTATTGTTTTTTAACATATAAAATTATGTCTTAAAGCGCTCTTTGATAAATAATCAATTGACATAAATGCATGGTGTATAGTATCAAGTATCAAGAGGGTATATATGGCAATCGTTAGTTTTAAGCATAAAGGGTTGAAATTATTCTTTGAAAGAGGAGTCTGCAAAGGCATACAGCCCGTGCATGCTAAAAAATTAGCAAACATTTTAGTAATTTTAGATACAATATCCGCGCCTGAACAAGTTACTCTTAAATCGTATCGTCTACATGCGCTTACGGGCGATTTAAAAGGTTATTGGTCAATGCGTGTCAATGGAAATTGGCGTGTTACTTTTCGCTTTATAGGAACAGACGTTGAGCTTGTTGATTATCAAGATTACCATTGAATTTTGAGGTGTTATTATGATGTACAATCCTCCACACCCTGGCGGCATTTTGAAAGAAGAATTGCTTGATGAGTTAGGGTTAACAGTAACAGAAGCTGCAAACCGTCTTGGCGTTGCACGTTTAACTTTATCTCGCGTCTTAAACTGTCATGCAGCGATTAGTATTAACTTAGCTTTACGGTTAGAAAAAGCGGGTTTAAATGATGCGGAATTCTGGCTTAAATTGCAACAAAAGCATGATTTGTGGCAAGCTCGGCATAACAGCCCAATCCCACATATTTCACCTTTAGAGCAAGTAGGGCATCTTTAGAAACACTTAGCCCATCTTTCTTCACACCTAGAGGTCGTGTTCTTTAAAATCAAACTGCTTCTGATAATTTTTTTATCTCTTTGTTGATCTCATCTATAAGAGGTTCGTAATTCAGAACGCTTTTTGGAACATTACCACCGTAAACCCACGCTTTCACTTGCGCTTTGGTACTGAAATCCGCATTCTTAGGTGTATCGTAATACTGACCACCATCAAACTTTTCACACTCTCTTGTGCCATCTTCATATTCGTAGAGATTGTAAAAATACTCAGCTGCTCCATCCCCCCAAGGGACATAACCAACAGCTGTTGCGATAAACTTTTTTT